>JBILTL010000054.1:0-13133 GCA_044371535.1 Flavobacteriales bacterium
TCTTCTCTTCCCAACTTCTTCAATTCAGCAATTAATTCCGGAATTAAAGTCTTATGTCCTGCTGCCAATGAAGATACTCCTACCATGTGAACGTCGTTCTCTGCGGCTTGCTTCGCAACCTCAGCAGGTGTTTGAAACAGCGGTCCCATGTCCACATCGAATCCAATGTCTGCAAACGATGTAGCAATCACTTTCGCTCCGCGATCGTGTCCGTCTTGTCCCATCTTCGCAACCAAGATACGTGGTCTTCTTCCCGCTAGCTCTGCAAATTCATCTGAGCGTCTGCGAGCTTCAATAAAGTCTTTGTCCATGGCCGATTCGTTTGAATAAACTCCTGAAATACTTCTGATCTGTGCGGAATATCTTCCGTACACAACCTCCAATGCACTTGAAATTTCACCTAAGGTTGCACGCAAGCGCGCGGCTTCCACCGAGAGTGCCAATAAGTTTCCACTTCCACTCTGCGCCGCTTCTGTTAAGGCTTTCAGAGCCTTTTGACAAGCTTCTTCGTTTCGTTCTGCTTTCGTTTTCACCAATCTTTCGATTTGTGAAATGCGCACTGCGTCGTTGTCGACTTGCAAAATATCCATCGCGCTTTCTTCTTCCAACTGGAAAATATTCACTCCAATAATCTTGTCTCTTCCGCTGTCTATGCGCGCTTGCTTTCGCGCTGCGGCCTCTTCAATGCGCAACTTCGGAATGCCCGCCTCAATGGCCTTAGTCATTCCGCCCATCTCTTCCACTTCTTCAATTAATTTCCAAGCGGCATCCATGATTTCTTGTGTGCGCTTTTCAATGATCTCACTTCCTCCCCAAACGTCTACCACTTCGCACAATCCTGTTTCCTCCTGAATGATCAACTGCGTGTTTCGTGCTATGCGCGCGCTGTTGTCGGTTGGCAAAGCAATGGCCTCATCGAGCGCATTGGTATGCAAACTCTGAGTTCCACCCCATGCGGCACCGAGTGCTTCTATGCATGTGCGAGCAACGTTATTGTATGGATCTTGACGCGTAAGAGACCAGCCACTTGTTTGACAGTGGGTTCTTAACGCCATTGATTTTTCATTTTTCGGGTTGAAGGACTTAATCAGTTGAGCCCACAACACGCGTGCTGCGCGCATCTTGGCAATTTCAGTCACGGTATCCATGCCTATGGCCCAGAAGAACGACAAGCGCGGAGCGAAATCGTCGATGCTCATGCCTGCTTTCAAACCGGCACGAACGTATTCCAATCCGTCTGCCAACGTGTAAGCCAACTCAATTTCTTGCGTTGCTCCAGCCTCTTGCATGTGATAACCCGAAATGGAAATCGGATTGAACTTCGGCATTTCCTTCGAACAGAATTCGAAGATGTCTGAAACTATACGCATGCTTGGCGTTGGCGGATAGATGTATGTGTTTCGAACCATAAACTCTTTCAGAATGTCGTTCTGAATGGTTCCTGTTAATTGTTCTGGACGAACGCCTTGTTCTTCAGCGGCTACAATGTAGAAGGAAAGAATCGGAAGCACGGCTCCATTCATGGTCATGCTCACCGACATTTCGTTCAAGGGAATTTCATGAAACAAGACTTTCATGTCCTCTAATGAATCTATGGCTACGCCTGCCTTTCCAACATCTCCCTTTACGCGATCATGGTCGCTATCGTATCCGCGATGGGTTGCTAAGTCGAAGGCAACAGACAATCCTTTTTGTCCCATGGCCAAGTTGCGCTTGTAGAACGCATTCGATTCTTCCGCGGTGCTGAATCCGGCATACTGACGAATGGTCCACGGGCGAACGGTGTACATGCTTGCATACGGACCGCGTAAAAACGGCGCTGCGCCTGCTCCCCAAGTGGCAGCCTTCACTTCTTCGTTGAAGTTGAAGCCCACTTCTTTCCAATTCAATTTACTCATGACTGCACGTATTTGTTTTCACCCACTATTACACGTTGTGCATGTTGAAGGCTTCTTTCTTCTTTTTTGTTTTGAATGAAGTTGAACAACTTCTCTGAGTTTTCGAAATTCTTCATGATCTCGAAAGCCTTCACCGACAGGTCTTCCGTAAGTTTTTCCAACGAAAAACTTCCCTTTGCTAAATCTGAATATTGATCGAAGTAAGATTCTTCAATTAATAAATGCTGAATGTTTCGTGCCCAACGAAGATGATCGCTAACATCGTTTCCTTTGGCGAATTCCATGGGAAGCACTTCAATGCGATTGGCACCGCCTACGCTTGCAGCCAATGCTTGAATCGTAGAACGAATAAGGTTGTTGTCGGTGTCTTTCTTCGCTTGGAAATATCCGTCTGTTTGAACTTTCACGAACGCGTGATTCGAACACGCGTGTTCAGGAGAACCTGATTTCATCACGTGCGACCACACCGCGCGGAAAGCGCGCAGTTTGGCGATTTCAACATACAATTCACTTCCAACCGAAAAATGAAACAGGATTTGAGCGGAAGCATCGTCGATGGACAAATGCGTATTTTCAATGAATTCAATTCCAGCTAAAACAGCGAAAGCGATTTGTTCTGCTGCTGTTGCATGCGCTGCAAATGCATGATTTGTATGAATGTGTTTGGAATGAAATAGCGGCAAAATTCCAGCGCGGTCTTGTGCTTCGTAGGCTTGTTTAATAGCGTCTATTTGATCGTCGGCTTGCTCGGCATGCGCCTCTAATTCCAAATTGATGAAGCCGACGAAGATGTCTTTCAACGCCACCTTCAACTCACTAGCGTTGAAAGAAGCCGGAATGGTCAAGCTGTTCGCTCCACCATTCAATGCCTCCAAAGCCAACGCGTTCCAAGCAATGGGATCTATCGTTTGGAAAGACTGGTGCAACTGCCACGAAGGCGTTGCACGAAAAGTAACTTCGTTCGTTGAGCCACTTTCTGTAGCATACGGAAATAAAAAAATCCCTTCTTCTTTTTGGCGAACCAAAGAGTCGAGGGATTTTCCTTTTAATTCTTTTTCGGCTAGCGTTTGCCAGTCTTGAAGAGATTGATTTGAAAAAACTTCGCTACGAATATTCATGCAACGAAGTTAATTCGAAATTGCTTATCTGAATAGTGTCAATGTGCCCATTAATTCAGAAGGCTCACGACCGCCAATTGGCTTTACTCGAAGCTTCCAAACGTAGGCATCGTTTGCTACATAGTGGCTACCATTGCCGTTGTAAGTTCCGTTCCAACCTTTCGTAGGATCGTTGGTTTCAAAAATCATAACACCCCAACGGTCAAAGATTCCAAAGTAGTAATCGGTCGGGTCGTAGGCATTCAGAACTGGAATGAATACTTCATTCAAGTTATCATCGTTTGGAGAGAATGTGTTCGGAACGTAATACAAGAACGGTTCTTTTGAGAAGTTCGCAATAATGGTGTCAGTTGTGTTGAACGAAGCCGACACCTGATCAGCTGTAAGGTTCGGATTGATTGGTGTTCCTGCTATAGACTGCCATCCTGTGAACAACCAATACGGCTCTGGTATTGCAGTGAAATTCACCGGAACATTGTCTTCGTTTTCAATGGTAAGCATCGTTGTTGTTGCGTTACCCGTGTCGAACAAAACCGTTCCTGCAGTAGCCGGATTTACAATTACCGTAAGCGGATGGTGAGGTGTTACATCGAATACTGCAACCAAGGTGTCTTCTTCAGTGAAGTTGAAATTCACATTCGTGCTCGAAATATTCGGAGCCAAGACGTGGTTATTTATTTCCCAGTGATTGAAGGTCGTCCATGAATCCGCTGGCGAAGCCACGAAGTTCATGAATGTATTCTCGTCAAAGATTTGCGTTGAAGGAAGCGGCGTCCATGCATTTCCATTCATGGTCACGGTTCCTGCACCTGCCGGTTGAACGTCTACCGTCAATGGGAATTCATCGATGATGGTAAAGAATGCTACCAAGGTATCACTCACCATTAAATGAAGAATAACATCTGGAGTAAGTGTATTTGGATTCAACGGGTGGTTGTTGATTTCCCAATGGTCGAAAAGTGTTACACCAGGAATTTCATTTGCGTTGAAGGTGTAATCAACATCAGCTAAAATCTCGTTGTTCCAAGGATAAGCAGCCAAAACGGTTCCGTCCATGGTAACAGTTCCTGCACCTACTGGCATAACATCAACTTGCAGAATCGCATGCGGTGTCTCGTCGAAAATAGCCACCACAGTGTCTGCAGCGCATGGATTCAAATAAATTGAAGTGGTTGTTGTATTCGGAAGAAGTGTCGCAGTGGTAGATTCCCAATGATTGAATGTGAACCAAGGATTTGCAGTTACGCTTACAGTAGTTGAATCTCCGGCATTCACGCTGAAGGTTTCTGGGTAAGTGACTTGAGCAGTTCCATTGAATACAATGTTACCAGCTCCTGCTGGAAATACATCGCTTACAATTGGAACAGGTCCTGAAGCTGGAATACCGAATATTGCTTGAACAGTAACATCTGACTGAACAATTAAGGTTGTGATTGGAGCAGTTGGATCTGCAATGACTCCTGTTCCACTTATGATTTCCCAACCTTGGAAGGAGCTACATGGCCCGATAACAGTGTCTGCTATTGCTTCAAGATCTATTTCTAAATCACCGAAGTAAATTCCTGTGAATGGCGTTTCGTATGGGCTTAGTTCAGTGTCACCCACTTCAATATCTCCTTCTCCTTGAATTTGGAAGGTTACGTTAAATGGCACTACATCGTAACAATCGGCGATGCCATCAATAATTTCACTGTTGCAACGAGCAAGAATGAAATCGCGAATGTCTTGAACATTGTTGTTCCATGTATTTACGTTACCACCCCAACGTTGAATCTGTCTTGGCATCTCAGGCTCAATCACCAAAATCATACTATCTAGAACCTCAATCATTCGCTCGCAAGAGAAAACTGTGTTTGATAATTCCGCGTAGCGTTGAATGTAATCCGCAAAGAAATCAGGATTGTCGAACAAAGAGTTCAAAACAGGAATGTGTCCTTGCCCTCCAATGTTTCCCTCGTTTTCAATTTGACAAGGATCAGAAGTTGGTTGGGTGCTGTTAACTCCGGTATAGTTGACTCCGTGACCAAATGTGTTATCATTATCCCAAAGGGCATATCTCCAACGCTTTGCATCTCCATTGGGGTTCGTTCCTTTCCACCATGCGGTGTTCCAGTTCAACCAGTCTGTACAAACAGTGTAACCATTCAGAATAAAATAGTCAATCAAGCTCATGGTGTTGAACTGTGTCAATACATAATCATAATTGGCTGGTGTTGCCATATTGTTCGTAGTGACAAAGTTCACAAACGTGTTCCATTGTGTTTGAGGATTAAAACCTGGAGCTGCTGCGTACTCTGTCCAGGTACCGCCCCAAGTCTTCAAGAAATCTACATTACCAGCCGGTTGATCATAGTAATAGTCGGTATAATCGGTATCATCTACTTTTTCACGAATTTCATAAACTCCCCAATATTGACCGTTGATGTAGACGATGCAACTTCTTGTTTTTCTTTCGTCAAGGTGAAGATCTCCAAGTAAAGACAACTCACAAATGTATGCATCACGAATATGGCCTCCACCATTTGAAAAAGGATAGTTATCGTTTGCAGCTGCTTTGAAGATTAAGCGCTGGTATGACGGGCGATCACTTGTGTGAATCATCGGATGCTCCAACTCGTGGTTGTAACCCAACGCATCTCTTGTAACGTAGTCGAAACCTCTTTGTCCATAAGCATTCGAGTCGTTTCCGTGTTCATTGCTATCTCCAGAAGATTCAACTGTAAATGTCCCGTTTTGAAAAAATTCTAAATGCGTAAGTTCATCTCCATTCCAACCACCATCGAGCGTCGTACCTGAAATAGAAACTACAGGTATCGTGTGATTGTCGTTTCCGAAGAAATAGGTATTGGTTTCTGTAAATGAAGGAAGTGTGGTCGCTGCTGGTGAGTATACTATTGCACGAAGAACGGTGGTTGCGTTGATGTTAATCGGACCGGTGTACAATGTGCTTGTGTTTGAAGGTTGAGATCCGTTTGTGGTGTAATAGATTGTTCCCCCTACTTCTGTGGTTGTGAGTGTCACACTAATTGGAGCAGCGTAATAACCGGCTTGAACATTCATTGTTGGACGCGCGGCATATCCCGTTGCAGTTGCACCTGAGTTAACGGCTCCCTGTGAAGGGTTGGTCTGAATAATCATACTACCCGTTCCATTGGGAACACGACCGTAAGACTGATTTCGTTGGTTCGGACTAATTACATCGAAGTCATAACTCTCTAAAATAATTCCTGCAGGGCTCGAGAAAACCAACTCTTCACCTTCAGATTGTGATACTTTGAAGTTTGTATTCGTCTGACCTAAAAAACCTGGGTCGTAGGCTCCAACGCCACTCACTAAAATAAGCTTGTATCCGTTCGCCGGAACACTCACCGTAGCCGGAATTTGATATTTCTGTGGGTTGAGGACATTATCGCTGAGCCAGTAGCCACCGATATTTACAGCAGCACCTGTTGGATTGTAAAACTCAACCCAATCTTCAAACTCGCCACCTACGACGTAGTCGGAATAGTTTGCAAAACAGAATTCATTTATTACAACTTGCGATGAAGCTGAAAAAGAAGCTATCAAGGCCAAGAAAATGACAGCAGATCTTTTTAATATGTTTAAAATCATTGGTTTCAGTATGGTTTCCTATGTTAAGACAATAATACGAAAGAATAGGTTGCATTAAACGCGTTTTGGGAAAAAGAAAAGGCTAACCTTGAAGTGTTAACCTTTTTTATTTGGGCAATTGCACAATGAAATTATATTTGTGAAAAATTAAACCATGGGACATTCACACGACGATCACGGACACATTCCACACGAAGCTGAACAAAACGAAATCGGCGGACCAGTAACATTTGCTATTATCCTTTTCGGAATAGTGATTACTGTTGTTTATTTCCTTATTCAGTGGTCTTAAAGAATTAACGTCGAATGGTCATCTCTTCCAAGAGATGGCCAGCTCCGGCGTAGATGTCAATAACCCAAAGCACGTACCTCGCGTCCACCATCACATTTCGACATATTTCCGAATTGAAATAGAGGTCACTCATGGTGCTTTCCCACGTTCTGTCGAAGTTTATTCCTATCCATTCACCGCTGCCATTCAAAGCTGGTGAACCTGAATTTCCGCCTGTTGTGTGGTTACTTCCGGTAAAGCAAACTGGTAAGGTGCCATTCGAACCATACGAACCGTACTCTTTATTCTTCAACAACATTTTCAAGCGATCGTTAATTTCGAAATCGGGATTGCCTGTGCTGTTCTTATCTAAAATTCCTTGTCCTGTAGTGAACGGAGTATAAGCCATTCCATCTACCGGAGCGCTTCCCTCTACTTTTCCGTAAGTCAAGCGAAGCGTCGAATTTGCATCGCACCACTTCTCTTTCTTACCACGTATTTCTTCCAACAAAAACACATACTTCTCCATAAGTTGATCGTGCTTCGCATTGAATTCGCGCTTCGATGGAACCAATGTGTTCAAGTAGTAATCGTTAAGTTCTGAAGCTTGAATAAACAAATACTCTTCGTTTAATCGCTTGGCATATTTCTTAGACTTACCACTCGTAGTCACGAAAGAGTCTTTCGAAAATGAACGAATCATTCCTAAGAATGCTGAACTGTCGGCAATCAAAGACTCGTTGAACCATAAGTCAGCAGCGGCTTCGCGAGACAATTTGGAGTGTTCGAAATGAATAGCTCCTTTCGTGAATTGTTCGAACAAAGAAGACATGGCTAAAAATCTTTTTTTATCAGTTTGAAGATCATAGTCCTTGTAAAAGGCTTTAGCGGTTTCCAAAAAAAAGTTCATTCTTTCTTCCCATTGACCTCCTTTTTTAAGCTGAGGGCCTTGGTTAAGAATCGCCTGTAAGTCTTGATAAAGCTGAAATACCTCTGGCCCATTGAATACAAATTCTGAATACGCTGCAGCAGCCATGTTCACTCCATAATTATCTTTGTATAGCTTGTCAATGGTAGAAAGCAAGTTTGAATATTCCAATTCTTTATTTGAAAGCTTCGCTGTTTCCAACCACTTCGCTTCTTCATCTTTCTTCAATTGAATCGCGCTGAATTTATTCAAACCCAACTCTTGACCTTGCCATTTCTTATAAGCATTGGCTACACTACTTTGCTTCGCTGCATACTTAATGCGCAAGGCATCACTGCTTTTCATGGCAGCATTTATCACTTCCAAATTCTTCTCACGGAAGTCGATGCGCATAGGAGCCAATTGCTCGTGGTTGTATGCCACTCCAGCTGAAGTCAACAAATGTTCTGTTCTTCCAGGAAAACCATAAACCATGGTGAAATCGCCTTCCTTCACTCCTTTCAATGAAATTGGAAAATGGTGTGCTGGTTTGAATGGCTTGTTGCTAGCGGAATATTCTGCTGGTTCATTTTTATCGTTCGCATAAATGCGGAAAACTGAAAAGTCTCCAGTGTGTCTTGGCCATACCCAGTTGTCTGTATCTCCACCGAACTTTCCAATGCACGAAGGCGGCGCACCTACTAGACGAACGTCATTGTAAGTCTTGGTCAAGACCAAAAAGAACTGTGTGTTGTAATTAAACCCGCGAACAAATCCGTCGCACTTCTTTTCATTCTTAGCATTACTTGCAATAACACCGAACAGCTCTTTCATTTTAGCAGCGCGATCTTTTTCTTCAACGCCCTTCAATCCATTCAGAACTTCATCGGTTACATCGCGCATTTCCAAAACGAAAGTGGCAGTCAATCCAGGACAAGCCAATTCTTTATCGCGAGACATGGCCCAGAAACCGTTCTTTAAATAGTCGTTTTCGACTGAAGAGTGGTATTGAATGTTATCGAATCCGCAGTGGTGATTGGTGAAGAGTAAGCCTTCATTGGATACCATCTCTCCAGTGCAGCCCCCACCGAATAGCACAATGCCGTCTTTCAACGAGGTGTTATTGATGGAATAAATTTCCTCCTTCGACAATTTCAGTCCGTTGGCTTTCATGTCATCGAAAGCGGCGTTCAAGACTGAAGGAATCCACATGCCTTCAAAAGCGAAAGAACAAAGGGATGAGAAAATGAATAAAAAGCTAAGTGCGTGTTTTTTCATGCTGAATAATTAGATGTGCGAATCTACGAAATACTGAAAATATCTTGCTTCTTCACGAACCAATAATAAGAAGCCCATAAGCCCATGGTAAAACCCATAATGATGGGAACAAGAAAGCCGAAAAACGGACGTTGATCTTTTTCTGGAAGTTCTTGCTGAAGGATGTACATATAAATGGGCACCACAATTATGAGCAAGCAAATGAATAAAAACAGAAAGTTGAATCCGCTATTCACGGATACTGCCAATTTGTAATATTTCGATTTTTTGAATTCTTCGAAATCTTGATGAGCATATTCTCTTGCTCTATTTCTTGCAGCGTATTCCTTTTGCTGATAGTACTGCTGATAGCTCGATGTTACCCTTCTGTTCTGCGCGAGGTCATAGGCCTTGCGTTGTTTTTCATCTCCTAAAAATTCATAGGCTTCATGAATTTCTATAAAACGCAAATGCGCATCGGGATGCGCATTTTTGTCGGGATGAAATTGCTTACACCCGTTTCTGTAAGCTGTCTTAATTTCTGAACTTGAAGCGTTCCGAGAGACTCCTAATATAAGGTAGTAATCTTTCACGCTTCAATCGCATTAGTCTCTTCTTGCGAAAACGCGCAACAAGAACATGAATAAGTTAACGAAGTCTAAGTACAATGAAAGTGCTCCCATTAACGCAAGCTTAGACGCTTCGGCTGTTCCGAATTCTACTCCTGCTCCAATGCGCTTAATCTTTTGAACGTCATAAGCTGTTAATCCTGTAAACACTAAAACACCAATACATGAAATAATGTAATCCATTTGAGAGCTCTTCATGAACATGTTCACCACAGAGGCGATAACAATTCCAATTAAAGCCATCATTAAGATTCCACCGAACTTGGTTAAGTCTGTTTTCGTGGTATAACCAATGAATGCCATGGCTCCGAAAAGACCCGCAGTGATGAAGAATACTTTGGTAATAATACCTAAGTCATACACTAAGAAGATGAAGCTTAAACTAATTCCCATTACAGCAGCGTATCCCAAGAACACAGCAAGCAATGTCGTGAAGGACATTTTATTGAAGCCGAAGTTCATGGCAAGAATGAATGCAAATGGAGCAAGCATAACCACCCAACCAAGGGTTGTCATACCTGATCTTGTCACCAAAGAGAAAATTAAGTCTGTTGTTCCAAACAAATATGCCAATGCTCCTGAAATGGCCAATGCCAGAGACATGTATGCAAATACGTTTGAAACGAATGATTTTGAAACGGCGTTGTCGTTCACATAAACACCGTCGTTAAACTCTAAATTGTTGTTCATGGTTTTATTTTATTTTTTCAATTGAAGTAAACTTACAAATTCCTTTCTTGTTGTTTCGTTCGTTAAAAACTCACCACTGAATGCACTTGTAATGGTGGTGCTGTTTTGTTTTGCAACACCACGCATTTGCATACAAAGATGATGACAATCTAAAACAACTGCCACTCCGACAGGACTCAATGCTTTTTGAATACTATCACGAATCTCAATTGTCAGACGTTCCTGCACTTGAAGTCTTCTTGAATAGACATCGACCACACGAGGAATCTTGCTTAAACCTACAATCTTTCCATCTGGAATATACGCCACGTGGGCTTTTCCAAAGAAAGGCAACATGTGGTGCTCGCACAAACTGTAGACCTCTATGTCCTTCACAATGACCATTTCAGAGTACGATTCGTGAAATATAGCACCGTTCAACACATCGTCTGCACTCTCCTCATATCCCTTCAATAAATGTGAATAGGCCTTCGCAACACGTTCTGGCGTTTTCAACAAACCTTCACGCTGAGGATTTTCACCTACAGCAGAAAGGATTTGCTCCACTGCCATTTCTATCGTTTTCTGATTCTCCATTATTTACCGCCGTAGTATTCTACGTATTGATTTTCTGTTTCTGTTACCTTAATACAATGCAATTGACAACCTTTCTCACTTACCAATTCTTCCAGTTGTTCCCAAATTGCAATAGCAACATTCTCAGTTGAGGTCTTCATTCCTTTCATGAACTCTACGTCCATGTTCAGATTCTTGTGATCCAACTTATTTATAACCTGCGTCTTCACGATAGTGCTTAGATATTTTAAATCCATGCAATATCCAGTTGTTGCATCTGGAACACCTTTCACCGTGATGAATAACTCGTAGTTGTGTCCGTGCCAATTCGGATTCGAACATTTTCCGAATGTCTCGAAATTCTTTGCTTCATCCCACTCGTCGTGCCACAACTTGTGCGCCGCGTTAAATCTTTCTCTGCGTGTGGCGTATACTAATTTTTCCATGTTTCAATAATTGTTATAAAAGTAAATCACTTGAGTGCCTTCTTTGTTCGAAGGTATCAATAGATTTTAAGATCTTGTTGTAGATAATTCGTTACATAATCTTTCACCCCTTCTTCCAAAGAATGAAATGGCTTGCTGTAACCAATTGAAATTAACTTGTTCATGTTCGCTTCGGTGAAGTATTGATACTTGTCGCGAATGTCTTCCGGGGTATCTACAAAAGAGATGTTCGGTTCTTTTTCCATTGAATGAAAAGTAGCAGTTGCTAAATCTAAAAATGTTCTAGCCTTGCCACTTCCCAAATTATAAATACCTGAATCTTTTCTGTGGTGCATCAAGAACATCAAAACTTCAACCAAATCTTTCACATAAACGAAGTCGCGCATTTGCCCGCCGTCTGTGAAGTTCGGATTGTGACTGCGGAACAATTTCATTTCGCCTGACTTTCCAATCTGATTGAAGGTATGCCAAATCACACTAGCCATGCGGCCTTTGTGGTATTCGTTCGGTCCGTATACATTGAAGAACTTCAAGCCTGCCCAGAAGTAAGGAGCTTCCTCTTGTTGCAATGCCCAAACATCAAAATCTTGCTTCGACTGTCCGTATGGATTCAGCGGTTGCAATTGCGGAATGGTCGCATGATCATCGTTGTATCCGTGTTCTCCTCCACCATAAGTTGCTGCAGAAGATGCGTAAATAAATGGAATGGCATGTTTCGCGCAAGTCTTCCACAACGATTGCGTGTAATGAAGATTTAAGCGATCGAAAATTTCAACGTTGAATTCCGTGGTATCTGTTCGAGCTCCAATGTGGAAAACACATTCCACTTGATTCTGATTTTCTTCCAACCAAGTTGGAAATTCATCTCTGTGAACGAGCGAGGTGTATTTCTTTCCTTCCCAATTGCGTTTGCGATCTTCACGTGAAAAGTCATCGACCAACACCAAATCGAAAAAACGGTCTTCGTTCAAACGCGCTACTAACGCGGAACCTACGAATCCTGCTGCTCCTGTTACAATTATCATTTTGCAAATTTAACTTAAATAGTGCGCCAACACGCCTTCCTTCAACGCGTATTCCGATTGATACATTTTGTTGAAGGAAGATTGCTCTAAAACGAATTTCACCAAGTAAGTTGAAAGCGGCATATACTCGGCACGCATCTGCGGAATACTCGGATGTTTCAAACGTTCTTCCAATGTGCTTCCCATGAGCCATTGATGAACACTCGGGTAAGCGTTGAAAGGGATCTCATTTAACTTTCTAGAACCTTCGGTAGAACTTTCAGTAGAACGTTCCGTAAAACCTTTCGAAGAATCTTTCCTCGAATCTTGCGAAGCATCTTGTGAAACATCTTTCGAAGAATCTTTTGCCTTGGCAAACTGGTACATATCAAACAACGTATCGAACGACCCCGAAGAACCCACTAAAATCTTCACCGGATTTTCCTTCAAAAAAGAAATTAAATCTTGAAGTTCTGCGTTGAGGTGAGCTCTGAGTCGGTGCACATCGTCTTGATTGATGCGAGAAGCGGGCTTGAGCAATCCGTGTAAGCGGCTAACGCCCAACAAATAACTTTTACGCCACAACGGCTTTTGATCGCGGACGAAAATAAATTCTGTGCTACCACCACCAATGTCCATGATTAAATAATCTTCTTTCAATTCTCCAGTGGTTTGAACCACACCTTCGAAAATGAGTTCGGCTTCGCGATCACCGGAAATAACTTCCATGTCGAAATTCAAATGAT
>JBILTL010000202.1:0-3800 GCA_044371535.1 Flavobacteriales bacterium
GCTTCATTTCCTTCTGCAATTTTTCTGCTTCGCGAAGGCTCGACTCTAACTGATCTTTGATGCTTTCGCTTTGCTCGTTGCGCATTTCCTTCAGTTCTTCTTCGGTCGGATTCACGAATTGTCTTACTTGGGAGCGCGTGCTCTTCGCGCCGTGCACGCCGTCGTTGTCCCACACTTCGAAGAAGTAATTCACTTCGTCGCCGGGCTCTAGGTTGAAGATTGAGAAATCCACTGCGTGGAAAAACTGATCTCCGGTTGTTCCCACTTCAAACTGAATGGGCAACACGGTTGCGCTTTCTACGGCCTTACCGTCGCGCATGTGAACGGCGGTGAAGGTGAGTTTCGTAAGGCCGTAGTCGTCTTGAATTCCTCCGGTGAAATAGTGTATATATCGCGAAGTCGAATCGGTTTCATCTTGAACGTTTATGCTTGGGTATCCGTCGGCAACCACGTTCACTTGATACGACAGGGCGTTTCCATTTTGCACTTGATCGTTTTGTGGAATAACGCTGTATGCAAAATTCTGCGAAGCATTTTCGCGGTGCTCGAATCCGTTTGAAGTTTCTTCGAACGGCAATTTACCTGCTGCTGTCTCGAAGAGAACAGCGGAGGTATTTTCACCGGCGATTTTCCAGGTGAGTTGTGTGCCTTCGGGAACCAATAGATCGCCGGTGTTGTTCACAACCGTATTTTCTTTTTTCAAGTAGGAAGGGTAATTCACTTCAATCTGAAACTGCGTCAGCTTAGGCATTTGAAGCACGTCGAGGTTGTATCCTTTACTATGAAATTTTCCTCCGTGAAAAACAATCGTGGCGTCTTCCTTCACATTGGCCAGGGTGTAAGAGAATTCAATGTTACTCTTCTTCACCATTTGAAATTTCTGTCCGTTTACTTCAATGAACACCTGCGCCGGAATTTCCTTTCCTGTCACTTGCATGCGCACTTCGTAGTCCGTGTTTTCGATCGCCGTTAACGTGTCGTTCAACATTTCCATGGTGAAGGGCGCCTCTTCTTCAATGATCTCGTTGTAGCGCAGCAGACGATCGGTAGGTTTCAGAATGAAGGAAGGCGTGATTAAAAACAACACTCCGAAAACGCCCACCAGCGGAAGCAAGTAGCGCAAATATTTTTTGTTCTTCTTCACATCAATGGCTGCTGTAAACGGCACCGGGCGCAGCGATTGCATGCGCTGTGCTATGCTCGCTTGAAGCAGGCTGCTTTCCGCATGTTCATTCAGTTGTGATTGAAGTTGAAGGGTGTTCAGGAGTCGATCGTCTACTTCCGGAAAATGTTGACCAATAATTTTAGCAGCCTGTTCGTAGGAAATATGCCTTCCCAATTTCAACATAGAAAAAAATGGCAAGGCTATTCTTGAAACGAAAAAGTAAGCAGCAGAGGCGAGAAATCCGAAGAAGAAAATGGTTCGAACCGTTGGACCAAAGTGACCAAAGTATTCGAGCGTTACGAGAAAGAGATAGAGTCCTAAGAAAAGTGCGGCTACATACAGAAGCCCTTGAACCATGCGGTTCTTGTAGTACTTCCGAATGAAGTCGTCTAAGCGTTGTATGAGTTGTTCGTATGCGTTCATGCCACTTTCTTCAGCATTGAAAGATACAAACGAATTTGTTTGACACTTATTTTTTCGGAACGGAAATACACACGTTTTGTGCTTCGGTGAAGAATCGCAGCGCTTCCCATCCGCCTTCGCGGCCCACGCCCGATTGTTTAACTCCACCGAAAGGCGTGCGCAAGTCTCTTTCCAACCAACAGTTCACCCAAACAATTCCGGTTTGAAGATTTCCTGCAAGGCGATGCGCCACGGTAACGTTGGTGGTCCAGATGCTAGCTGCTAATCCGTATTTGGTGCTGTTCGCTAGGGCCTGCACTTCTTCTTCGGTTTCGAAGGGTTGAAGGGTAATTACCGGACCGAAGATTTCTTCCTGATTGGTTCTGCACTGGGCGTTCAATCCTTCAATAATGGTTGGAAGCATGAAGTATCCGCCTGCGTTTTCTCCTTCAAGCGTTACACGCTCGCCGCCGCATAGAACGGTACCGCCTTCTTGCTTCGCCAATTCAACAAAAGAAAGCACTTTGTTCAAGTGAGGTTCACTCACTAAAGCGCCCATTTTCGTTTTGTCTTCGGAAGGATTTCCAGGAACAATGCGGGAAACTTTTTCAATCAAAGCTGCCTTGAATTTTTCATAGATGCCGCTCTGCACATAGAGCCTAGAGCCGCACAAGCAGATCTGCCCTTGGTTTGCGAAAGACGTGCGAACGGTGGTTGAAAGCGCTTCGTCGAAATCGCAATCGTTGAAGATGATGTTCGCATTTTTTCCACCCAACTCCAACGACATCTTCTTGAACTTCGGAGCGACCACCGACGCAATGTGCGCGCCTGTTGCGGTGCCGCCTGTAAACGATATGGCCTTAATGCCGTTGTGCTGCACAATGGCCTCTCCGACTTCAGGGCCGTATCCGTGAACAATGTTCAACACACCTGCAGGCATTCCGGCCTCGGCGCATAGTTTAGAAAACAGATATGCGGTATATGGAGTAATTTCTGAAGGCTTAGCCACCACGCAGTTTCCTGCGGCTAGTGCCGGCGCTATTTTCCAAGTGAATAAATACAACGGAAGGTTCCAAGGAGAAATACATCCGACCACACCAATGGGTTTGCGCAAGGTGTAGTTGATGTACTCGGTATTCGGATGCGCCTCGCTAGCGAAGTGCAAAATGCCTGTTGCGAAGAAGCGAATGTTGGCTTCTGCCCGAGGAATGTCCACTGCGCGAGAAAGCGAAATCGGCTTTCCATTGTCGAGGGTTTCGGCCTGGGCAAGTGCCTCGGCATTCAATTTTATAAGGTCTGAAAGGCGAATTAGCACCTCTGAGCGCTTTTCCACAGAAAGATTTGACCACGAAGGGAAGGCCGCTTCAGCGGCCGTAACTGCCGCGTCTACATCGGCTTGTTCACTACGCGGAATAAGGCTGTATACCTTGCCAGTAGAAGGATCTACGTTGTTTATGGTCTGTCCGGAAACGGCAGAAACAAACGCTCCGTTGATGTAGTTCTGAAGTGAAATCACAGGCTTATTTTTAAAAAACGAAGATAGAAATAGAAAAATACTTGCTGTTATGAAAAGAAAGTATTTATTTTGCAGTCGCTTTTCGAAGGAAAAGTGAGATTGCCCGATCGTCTAATGGCAGGACAACTGTTTTTGGTGCAGTTTATATAGGTTCGAATCCTGTTCGGGCAACGATCAAAAAGCCGCTTCAATGAAGCGGCTTTTTTTATTCTTAATTTGCAAAAAATATTCGCATTGAAAAATATTGCTATTCTCGGTTCAACTGGATCAATTGGTACACAAACTCTTGAAGTGATTCAAGAACATCTCGATCAATTTTGTGTGGAAGTATTAACGGCGCACAGCAACAGCGCGCTGCTTATTCAACAAGCATTGAAGTTCAATCCGAATGCCGTTGTCATTTCCGACGAATCGAAATACGCAGAAGTGAAAGAAGGTCTCGCATCCACAGACATTAAGGTGTATGCGGGAAAGCAAGCGTTGGAGCAGATAGTAGAGATGGACAGTATAGACATTGTACTAACCGCATTGGTAGGCGCAGCGGGACTTCCGCCAACGGTGCGCGCTATTCTTGCGAAGAAAAACATTGCGCTCGCGAACAAAGAAACCTTGGTAGTTGCTGGAGAAATTATTACGCAATTGGCGAAAGAAAACGGGGTTAACATTTATCCGGTCGACAGTGAGCACAGCGCTATTTTCCAATGTTTGGCTGGCGAG
>JBILTL010000161.1:0-3799 GCA_044371535.1 Flavobacteriales bacterium
CAAGCAAACCAGTAAAAAGAAAATAGACGAACTCCGAGAGTTTATTGAAACACTTCAAATTCTCTTGGATGCGAATAAAGGAACGAGCCATGGTCTCATTAACTGACGAACAAGTTGATTTCATTCGAAAAGAAATTGAATCACATGGAATTAGTTTGCCTGATCTGCAAGCTAATTTGATAGATCACATGTGTACAATTATTGAAAATGAAATGTCGGAAAACGACGACTTCCGCTCGTTCTTTTATTCAATTCTTCCACGTTTTTTTCATGACAACTTACATGAAATTGAAATGGAAACCATTCAATTAATTCATCAACAAAAATTCAAACACATGAAAAAAACATTGGGCTACGTTTTAGCCTTTTCCACTTTCCTACTTGTAACTGGATCACTCTTTAAAATACTCCATTTGCCCGGAGCGGCTATGCTCATTGTAAGTAGCTTGCCTCTTCTAATCATTGGAGCGGTTCTTACGGCGCTTATAAGTATGAAGCATCAGACGATTCCAAAAACACAAAAAACGCTGACTACACTTATTACATTGATTGTCTTTTTGTTTGCATTCGGAGGAATTTTCAAAGTACAACATTGGCCTTTTGCTAACATACTTATGCTTTTGTCTGTAGCCTTACTCTGCCTTGCATATGTCCCAATGTACATTGTGCAACAGCGAAAAACATCTTCAGACACATGGCTTGTTGGACTCAATAGCTTTTTATTTCTACTGGCAGGAATTACCCTTTTTCTACTCTTCGACTTGAGAGCACCGCTATTTCCATAAAAAAAGGGGCTTCGGCCCCTTTTCCTTTTCTATCAATATGCATTTACAAATGCATGAATTCTTTTTTCTTCAACAAATATTCTTCGGTCTCTCTGAATTCTGGATCGTCAACGCAGCAGTCTACTGGACATACCGCAGCGCACTGTGGCTCATCGTGAAAACCAACACACTCGGTGCATTTGTCTGAAACGATGTAGTAAACATCCATACTCTTCGGCTCTTGAAGTCCGTCTGCATCTAATTCACCACCGCCGTTCAATGGGGTCATGATACCACGAAGCCCTGTCCCCTCGCTATACTTCCACTCTGCTCCACCTTCGTAGATGGCGTTGTTTGGACACTCTGGTTCGCATGCACCGCAGTTGATGCACTCGTCTGTAATCATTATTGCCATATTCTGCTATTTATCTAAATTCAACCTTAATTTCGCGTGCAAATTTAATACACCTACGATGAATTCAACTCTAGAACAACGAATTCAAACATTTGTTCAACTGGGACAGGCCCTGCAGAACTTTTCAGACAAGAAAGATTGGCCTGGATACGCATGCGGATTAACCGAAGAAGAGTTCAACGGAGTAAATGACGTCATTGAATCGGCGTTTACCTTTAACGGATGGTTCACCCCTGCGAATGTTCGTCAAGCCCTTACCGCTTGGTCGAATGAATTGACCCAAGAGAAGCTTTCAGCTTGGACGAACGGTGTTTCATTCTCGAACAAACCAAAGACTGTTGCCATCATCTGCGCAGGAAACATTCCCATTGTTGGATTTCATGATATTCTTTCTGTTCTAATTACTGGAAACAAAGCGTTAATCAAATTAAGTTCAGACGACCCTATTCTTATCCCGGCTCTATTGAAGATTGCTGGAAAATTTGAAAACGACTTCGATTTGAACTATTCATTTTCAAGAGGAAAACTCGAAGACTTCGAAGCTGTAATTGCCACTGGAAGCAATTCAACCGCGGTTCACTTCCACAATTATTTTGGAAAGTACCCTCACATTATTCGTCAAAATAGAAATAGCGTTGCCATTCTCGATGGAAATGAAACGCCCGAGCAGCTTGAGAAATTAGGAAACGACCTTTTCGACTATTTCGGTTTAGGTTGCCGAAATGTCACCAAACTTTACATGCCCGTTGATTTCGATTTGGATCGAATCTTCAACGGCATTTTCAGCTTTCAATCCATTGCTACCCACAACAAATACGCGAACAACTATGACTACAACAAAGCTGTGTGGTTGTTGAATAATGAAGATCTTTTGGAAAACGGATTTGTGATTTTCAAGGAGGATAAAAACATTGCGTCGCCTGTGGCTTCGGTGTTTTACGAGCGATATGAAAACAAGGAAGCGTTGCTTCAGCATTTGGATAATCATGCCGATCAGATACAATGTATTGTAGGAAATGAATTTATTCCATTTGGAAACAGCCAATGCCCAGCCCTTACCGATTACGCGGACAACGTGAATACACTTGAGTTTTTAATTTCGTTGAACGCGTAAGAAATTGACAAAATTTGAATTTATTGAGCTTAATCGCGACTTATATTTGAAACATGAATAAGATTTTTTCTTTATCGGCTATAGCGGCCGTTTCATTAGCCGTTTTTTCTTCGTGTGAGACAGAGGTTGATTTGACTGCTCCGTATGCGAGCACAACGGTTGTATTCGGATTATTAGATCCACAAGCCGACACGCAATTCGTGAAGATTACAAAGACTTTTTTAGGTGATGGTAATTTGAACGAATACGCCATGATTCGCGACAGTTCAGAATATAAGTGGGAAGAATTCGCTGCATTAAAAATTGAAGAGTACGCAACTGGAAATCCAAATCCGATTGCCATTCACAACTTGCAACCAATAACCATTTACAACAAAGATGTAAATGGCATGTTCTACGGTCCTGAGCAAACGGTTTACTACTTCGCTAGTCCAAATGGAATTAATCCGAATGCGAAATACAAATTAGTGGCTGACTTCGTATCTCGTCCGGATGTATTCGCTTGGACCAACGTTATTCCTTCAGCAGAAGTATTCTTCCAAAGTCCTCAAACAAACTTAGGATTGTCTTTCGCATCGACTAACACTGTAACCGGTGCAATTGATTACCGCGACAATGTTTCCATTCGTTGGACACCGATTGACAACGCTGAAATTTATGATTTGGCTTTGCGTTTTTATTACACTGAAAACTTGTATTCCGACAACGCATTAACTCAATTGGTCTCTTCAACAGACAAATTCATTGACTGGAAAATAGGAACCTTTAATGCAGACGATATTGATTTGAATTCAGGTTACTACAACTTAACATTCAATGCAGAGCCATTCTTTTCTTTCTTGGGAACAAACCTAGAAACAAATACATTTATTCGTCGTGAAGTAGGAACCTACGACGGCAATAAGACTCGCGCTTTCGAATTGCGCATGGGATTAGCAAACGATGAATTGAAGACCTACATCAACGTTAACAACCCTGTAACCGGAATTATTCAAGAGCGTCCGAGTTACACGAACGTTGTAGGCGGATTGGGTCTATTCGCTTCACGTGCGAGTGCATATGTATTGAACATTCCGCTTGAATCTGGAAATGGAACAAGCAATATCAATGCGTTAATGAACGGCATATACACTTCCGATTTGAACTTCTGCGATCCGAATCCGAGCAACACGGAATTCACTTGCAACTAAGAAATTTTCGAATATAAAAAAAGGGAGCAGTTGCTCCCTTTTTCATTTTATACACTTGAATTATTTCTTCAAGAAATACGTTTCACTCGTTGCTGTTTTAAGGAAATATAATCCGTTAGCCAAACCACTCACTTCAATCTGAGAGTTGTCTGAAATACTTCCTTCCATTACACGTTTGCCTTCCATGTTATAGACCGAGTAAGGAACATTGTATGCACCTTCCCATTTAACAGTTAAGTAATCAGTTGTTGGATTCGGAAACACTGCGAATTGTGGTGCGCTTGCTTCTAACACACTAATGATTTGCGCACTTACC
>JBILTL010000055.1:0-13064 GCA_044371535.1 Flavobacteriales bacterium
TAACTGAATAGAAATTGCTTGAAGAGAAAATATCTAGATGACCTTCGTGAAGAATAATAACTGGAAGTGGAATGTAAAGGCTTCCTCCTAAGTGAATTTGGTGAGCATCTGAAATGTGATGCATAATCATCTCACCAATTTTAAAACCTTCTTCAGCATGTTCTGCTCCATGAGCAGCTTCACCGTGAGCAGCCTCTGAATTCGCAGCATGAGGTGTTGTTTCTGCATGCGCATTAGCATCTCCATGCACAGGTTGTTCAACCGATACTTGATCATGAGCAACTGGTTCAGAGGCATGTCCTTCGTGTTGCGCAACTGCAACAGATGTCATTCCTAAGAATCCTATTATGAAAAGAATTTGATATAGTCTCACCATCACATACCCGTTTTTGGCGGTGCAAAAGTAATCAACACTAAGCACGTACGAAATTTTTTCTACAAAAACTTTTCGAATACTTATTTAATCTTCAAAAGAGCCCTGGATAGAATTACGGTTACCCCAATATAAATGAAGAAGGTACCTAACGCCAATGGCGCTTTAGACGCGGGATACAAAACAATTAACACGGCTACAACCGCAGCCGTAAACAGTAATTTTATCGTTACAGTGGACATAAATGCGTTGACAAATCTCATAGGAGATTTTTCTACAGCTCCTTTCACCCATTTATACATGATGATATTCAACACCGCAAAAACAACCGGAACAAGCATAAAAGTCAACGGAATGGTCCATTTCAAGCTGGAAAAATAAATTGCACTCATGCAAAGCAGAGCGAAAATTACATTGGGAATAATAAATCGATTCATTTTTTTGATACGCTTCTAATAACAACAATCAACGATACAGCCAGTCCTAAAACAGAAAAAACCAATGTTAGCATTGGCTTTTCATTATGAAAATAAGTATCTAATTTTCTTCCTCCCCACACTCCCAAACCAATGGTCAACGCCATTTGCGTGGCTAAAGAAGTGTATTTTAGAATAGATGGATTAATACGAATTACTTTGAATTAGGAGTAGACGGAGTAGCAGGTGCTCCAGGAGTACCAGGCTTAGGTGCGTCTTTTGGTTTCTGACCCATTGAACATGCACCCGTAAATGCTGCACCTGGCTCAATCGCAAGTTTGTCAGTGAAAATATCCCCTTCAACACGTGCAGTGCTCTTCAAAGAAAGCAATTGTTGAACGTTCAATTTTCCTTTTACAAAACCTTCGATTTCTGCGTTTTGACAAATTACATTTCCGTCAATTTTTCCTGAAGGACCGATTACCAATCTTCCCTTTGTTCCAATGTTACCAGTGAAAACGCCATCGATGCGAATGTTACTTTCGCAACGGATTTCTCCTTCAATAACAGTACCTTCAACTATACGATTGATTGCATTTTCAGAAACGGAGTCTGATGGTCTAGTAGATGTGCTTCCTTTTGATAACATAGTTCAATTGTTTTTAGTAAAAAACTCTAAATAACCTTTGTAGTCCTTAGAGCGAAATAGTTCAATGTAGTTTTGCTTAGAGATAATGAACTTGTCGTTTTTAACAAGATTCAACTCACTAATTAAATCATTATCACTAACAAAAGTAGTAAAATAATCCTTCGCATCTTTCAAATTTGCAAATGACTTAATTAAAATAAAAGTCTTTTCTTCATTAAACATGGTGTTACTCACCTTGTAATCAAAACCTGAAAAATACTTTTTCGTGAAATCAGAAGTCTTCGCTTTAGCCTGATTCACATTAATCTCTTTCGAGTTTATAACCGCCACCACGTATTGCTCAGACTCGTTCGAAAGAATGTAATTAGAAGCAGTGGCTGTTGGAGCCTTCGGAGAACTTCCGGTGTTCAGTTGCTTTAAAAATTCCGTAGCCTGTGTAGCTATTTCTGTGTTCGGACATTCTGCAACAACCGCCTTTAATTCCGTTTCACAATTTTCTCTAATTCCAAAAGCCACTTCGGTTTTACCCAGACAAATTGCCTTGAGCATGTGATACTGACAACTCAAATGATTCTTTGGTCTTTCTGTTATTGCCTTGGTACAAGTTGTAACTGCGTCGTAAGGGTGATTCGTTGAATATTGATTGTAGGCTTTAGCATAATTCTTTTCCTCTTCCTCCATGCGCATTTGTTCTGCATTCATGTAGTTCGGATTGTCTACCAACAATGCCCAATCAGATTTCGGATACTTCGATTTGATTTGGCTACCCCAAAAAACAGAACTGCAAGTAGAGCAGAATGGATTTTGCGTGTATCCTTCTTCTTTTTCTTTGGCCAACCAGCCGCGGAAAAGCTGATAATAAGCTAGGGGATGGAAACCACCTTCCTCGCACTTCGCAATCATCTTCTCCCATGATGACATTGCATTATCCATGTCTTCTAGCTTCTCTTTGTAAACCAATCCGGCTAGATAATACGCCTCGGCTAAATCGCCTTTCATATCAGCAATCGCTTTGCTATTTCCGCAAGGTAATTTCGAACGGAGTTCTTCGATTGATGGAACTTTATACTTTGGATCTTCAACTCCAGCGCTATCAATCTGCATGGCCTCAACAATACTCTCGTCCTTATCGCCAATCATCATGGCCAATAAACTCTGATTTCTCCAATTGTCTTTCAATGGTCGACCAGACCATGTGTCGTCAAAAATATTTTTTCCGCGATTCAATAAATCTTGATTGTAAATCCAAAAGGTTCCATTAATCTCCTCACCTTTTAACGCGGCAAGACGATCTTCTTCATCCTTGCGCTTTTTTTCTGCCATTTCAGTCAAGAGCTGTTCGTGAACCGCAGTAAGCGTCTTCTCAATTTCCGAACTTGGCTTTTCACACAAAGAAGTTAAGCTGTCTTTTTCTGACACCGTGTTAAGGTAACCCACTAATTCATTCAAACTTAAAGCTCTTGCTTTAATCTCTTTGTAGCGAATGTGATCCGTACCAAGATTATGATAAGCACTGTCGTAGTTCACCTGAGCTTCTTGGTATTGCTTTTGCGCGAAGTACAAATCTCCAAGTGTCATGAAAATTTTCAGACGTTTACTCTTGTTGTTCTTGTTGAATTTCAGAGCCTTCTCAAAATAATCAACTGCTTCGATGCGCTTCTCCAATTCCAACGTAACAGTTCCTAAGGCATAGTAGATTACATCCTTGTATGTCTCGTTCTTCAAATCTTCCAGCATGACTAACAACGTCTTTTGCGCGTCGTTGTAATTTCTAGAAATCTTAGTGTCGGTGAGAAGCATTTGAAGTTTCGATTGAAACTCTAGCTCATAAGGTGGCTTTAACTTAATTACTTTTTGAAACGCAACCTTAGCGTCACCCGACTTGTCCATGCGATCATACAACTGACCTAATACAAACTGAGGAACTATGCGGTCTGTTTTCTTGGTGATTAATGCCAATCCTTTTTCAAGCGGATCAATGGCTTCACCGTATGCCCCTTGAACCAGAAAAAACTCAGCTTTTACCAGATACAACTCACGCGCAATATCCTTCGGAAGATCTTCGTAACCATCTGCTTTTAGCAGCAATTGCTTCGCTCTTGAAAAATCACCGTCTAAGAAATAAGAACGAGCAGACCAGATGTAAGCACGCAACTGTACTGCTGGTGATGAATACTTATTCGAAATGAAGTTGAATGTTTCTTGCGCTTTGTAATACTCTCCTTTGTACAAGTTCGATTGACCAATGACGTGGTAGTTGTCATCCATCCACTTGTTATACTCCGGCCATTTCATGTCCTTTTTAGACTCTGCAACTAAGGTGTGACGCTTGACTACTTTTCCACACTTCTTTATTGCTTTATCCAAATCTGGAGTCAATTCTTTTTTCTGAGAAACAGTTCCGTAATTGTACAATGGAATGACTTCATCGTAGTCGTCTTTTCTTCCGTTCGCCAATGTCACTTGCGATTTTTTCACGAGCTCATTCGCGTTGAAATAACCGTTGTAGCGCCCGAGGGTGTTGTGGTAGATGCGATAAGCAACTCCGTCTTCTTTGGTTGAACAACTGGCTAAGAATAGACTCAGAAATAACACTCCCGATAAGACATTCACAGCACGCGAATACTTAGCACCTCGAAGGTGAAATTCTTGTGTAATGAATTTTAAACTTTTGCGCATGCGGATTTTCTAACGACAGAAAGCGAATTTATTGCATTTCCCTTTACATTCATTCATTCTTCTTACTTTTATGCCCGGAATGGAAAGGAAAAGGAAAAGAAAAAAAATTCTTAAAAAGCTGAAGAAACCCTTCCGCTTAATTGTTCTGAATGAAAATTCCTTCGAAGAGCGCTTTTCATACAGCCTAACTCCGATGAACGTTATTGTTATGTTCGGAGGGTTCTTAGTTCTATTCTCTTTGCTGTTTTACTCACTCATCGCCTTTACTCCGTTAAGGACAATTCTGATCCCAGATTTCTCTTCTTACGAATCGCGTGAAGATGCTCGAAAAGCCCGATTAACGGCAGATTCGTTGACAGCGGTTTTGAAAAGTCAAGAACACTACTTCAACGATTTGAAAATAATTTTATCAGGAGGCAATCCCATTTCATCCATTCCAGATAGTATTCCTGGAAAAGTTGAGGGCGTTGACCTAAACTATCAAGTGAGCGAAATTGACCAAGCTGTGCGAAATGAACTTCAAAATTCAGCAAGTACCTTTTCACCTCAAGGAACAAAAATTCCAGAAGCTGGCTATCTCTTATTCCCGCCAGTTGCAGGAAACATTAATTCCAACTTCGAACCGCAATTTGGAAAGAAAGGTGTGTATTGGATTTCTGTAAAAAATGAAGCGGTGAAATCTGTTTTAGATGGAACCATCATTTCTTCCGGCTATACCGTAAGTGATGGAAACACCGTGCTTATTCAACATCCGAACAACATGGTTTCAGCCTACAAGAATTTAGCAGTATTGCTGAAGCAAAACGGAGAGTCTGTAAAAGCTGGAGAAGGAATTGGTTGGGTTAGCGAAAACGCTAACGGACAAGGACAATTCTATTTCGAAATTTGGAAGAACAGCGTTCCTGTAGATCCGAAGACTTACTACGCGAATTAAACGCGAACCATTTCTCCGAACACGTTTATACGCGCATTCAATTGCTCTTCGGTCACTTTCAACAAAGCATCAGGTCCGAAATCTTCGCAAGTAAACGAAGCCATTGCTGATCCTGTAACAATTGCCTTTTTCATCGCAGTAAAGCTCGTATCATTCATCTTAGCCAAATAGCCAATGAATCCGCCTGCGAATGAATCGCCCGCACCTGTTGGGTCAACCACATCGTCTAACAACATCGCAGGTGCGAAGAACACTTCGTCTTGACTGAACAACAACGCACCGTGCTCGCCTTTCTTAATGATCAGAGCCTTTGGTCCTAATGTTAAAATTTTTGCCGCAGCTTTCTTCAACGAACGCTCACCTGTATATTGACGAGCCTCTTCGTCGTTGATTGTAACCACGTCAACCATTCCGAATACTTTATCTAAATCTTCACGCGCAACGTCCATCCAGAAATTCATCGTGTCTAACACCACCAATTTTGGGCGCTTGTTCATTTGATTCAATACTGCAATTTGAACAGCAGGCACCAAATTTCCCAACATCACGTATTCCGCATCTCTGTAATTTTCCGGAAGATTCGGTTCAAAAGTTGCCAATACATTTAAGTCTGTGGCCAACGTATCGCGCGAGTTCATATCCAAATGATACTTTCCAGACCAATGAAAAGATTTCTCTCCTTCTTTAATTTGAAGTCCTGCTAAATCAACGCCTCTCAATTTCAACTCGTCCATGAATGACTCAGGGAAATCGTCTCCAACTACACTTACAACACCGCAATCGCCATTCAAATAGGCCGCAGCCATTGAGATGTAAGTGGCAGCGCCACCAATAACCTTTTCGCGAGATTCAAACGGAGTAGCAATGCTATCAAAGGCTACAGTTCCAACAGTAATTAACTTCATAATTCAATTTTTTATTTCAAAAAAAAACCGCCCAAAAATACATTTGAGCGGTTGTTCAATATGGTGAACGCTATTATAAGCGAACGATTCCTTTGTGACGACGTTCGTCAGAAACTGTCAATTTCTTACGTCCTTTTCTTCTACGTGATGAAAGAACCAAACGGCCTTTTGCGGTAGACATTCTTTTGCGGAAACCGTGTTTGTTTCTGCGCTTTGTATTCGATGGTTGATAAGTACGTTTCATAATTTCTTGTTGTTAAATTTCCAACGGGCGACAAATATACAAATAATTTTTAGTTCTCCAACTTTTTTACAACAATTGATAGTTCATTAAGTTGATCTTCACTAATTGTTGAAGGTGCATCAATCATTACATCGCGCCCACTGTTGTTTTTTGGAAAGGCAATGAAGTCACGAATTCCTTCGCTGCCGCCAAACAATGAACACAAACGATCGAATCCGAAAGCCAATCCACCGTGCGGTGGCGCTCCGTATTCAAAGGCATTCAATAAGAATCCAAATTGCGCTTGAGCCTCTTCTTTTGTGAATCCGAGCAAGTCGAACATACGTGCTTGCACATTTCTGTCATGAATACGAATAGAACCTCCGCCAATTTCAACTCCATTCAACACGAAATCATACGCATTCGCATTCACGGCACCTGGGTCGGTGTCTAACAAATGAATTTGATCTGGTTTCGGTGAGGTAAACGGGTGGTGCATGGCGAAGTATCTTCCTTCCTCTTCGTTGAATTCCAACAACGGGAAATCCATTACCCAAAGAGGTGCGAATACTTCCGGATTGCGCAATCCCAATCTTCCACCCATTAACAAACGAAGTTCATTCAATTGCTTACGAGTGGTATTCAAATCGCCCGACAATACTAGAATCAAATCACCAGGCTTCGTCTCGCAACGCTCTCCCCATGCGGCCAACGCCTCTCCGTCGAAGAATTTATCTACGGAAGATTTGAAGCTTCCGTCTTCGTTGCAACGAACGTAGATTAATCCTTTCGCGCCAATTTGCGGACGCTTCATCCATTCAGTCAACTCATCCAATTGAGCGCGTGTGTAACTCGCGCAACCCGGAACGTTAATCGCAAGCACTGCTTGCGCACTATCAAATACACCAAATCCCTTTCCTTGACCAAGGTCTGTAAGGTCTTTGAACGTCATATCGAAACGAATATCTGGCTTGTCACTTCCGTACAAACGCATAGCCTCTGAATACAGCATGCGCGGAACCTCAGGAATATCGACGTTTTTAACAGCTTTGAATAAATGACGAATCAATCCTTCGAACGTATTCAAAATATCTTCTTGCTCTACAAACGCCATTTCACAGTCGATTTGAGTAAACTCTGGTTGACGATCGGCGCGCAAATCTTCGTCGCGGAAACAACGCACAATCTGGTAATAGCGATCGTAACCGCTGACCATTAACAATTGCTTAAACGTTTGCGGCGATTGTGGCAATGCGTAAAATTGTCCAGGATTCATACGGCTTGGAACAACAAAATCGCGAGCACCTTCCGGAGTAGACTTAATCAAATAAGGCGTCTCAATTTCTAAAAACTCAAGGCTATCTAAATACTTGCGCGTTTCAATTCCAAGCTTGTGACGTAGCATTAAATTTTGCTTCAACGGATTTCTTCTCAAGTCTAAAAAGCGCCATTGCATACGCAAATCATCGCCCCCGTCGCTATCGTCTTCAATGGTGAAGGGTGGAGTTAACGAGGCATTCAAGACTTTACATCCTGTTGCTTCAATCTCAATTTCACCCGTTGGCATGTTGGCGTTTTTCGAATAACGCTCAACCACTTTTCCTTCCACCTGAACAACAAATTCTCTTCCCCACTTACGCGCTTCTTCACACAAAGCAGCGTTGGTATCCATGTTGAAGGCCAACTGTGTAAGACCGTAACGATCGCGCAAATCAACGAAAGTCATTCCACCCAAATCTCTTGAGCGCTGCACCCAACCGGCAAGCACCACTTCTTTTCCTACATCTGAAATTCTTAATTCACCACACGTTGCTGAACGATACATACTGAATAATTTTTTGCGAAGATACTAATTTGAAAAGGTCTCTATGACCCATTTGTTGAAGGCTTTCGGGTTTTGCATATTTAAGATATGACCCGTTTTGGGGTATACAAACACTCGATCCTCAGGAATCTGATACTTCTGCTTCAAGCATTTGGCGGTAGATAATGGAATTATTTTGTCGTTTTCTCCCCATACCAAATACACAGGACATGACCATTGAAAGGTATGATTGTTCAATTCCGATTCATGACTGTTCAAGTAGTCCAATAAAGCGATTTTGCTTAAACGCTTAACCTTAAAATGTTGCTCTGCCACTTGATTCAAAATAAAACTTGGAATGTGAACAGGCTTCTCCAATGAAGCCAATTTCTTCAATTCTTTTCCTGTTGTTGGATTCAAAAGTGCTATTGCATCTTTCGCACCTACCGAGACCGCAATACTATCTGTAAATGCTTTGTCGAAACAACCCGTTAATCCATCCAAGCTAACATAGGCACTTACTTTTTCCGGATACTTCTCTGCGAAGCGCGCGCCTACTAGTCCGCCGTACGAACTTCCTATGACGATTAAATTTTCATTCGCCCATTTTTCTTTGTTGATGAGCAGCAATTCATTCACCAAATCTACTTGCATTTCAATGCTGTAATCAGATCTGAAATAGGTAGATCCATGACAATTCAAATCAGGAGCTATGATATTGAAATGCTTTGAAAGTTCTTCAACATTAGGGCTCCATTGCGCTATAGCCCCGCCCTGATATCCGTGAATAAGAAGAAGCGTTTTCTTTTTAGAATCGACAAGCTCCGGACTTGTCATGTACACCGTTTTGAAGTCGATGTATAAATCTTCCAGCTCCGTACCGTAACGATCGTCAACCTTTTCAAATCGCTTCATCCCCGCTTCTTCAAAATTCTCCGCTTGTTTCTTTACATACACTGAATAGTAATTACAGGAAGAGAAAAAGGCAGAGAGCGCAAGCCAAAGAAGAAGGTTTTTCATGAGTTCAAAGTTACTCAATACTGAAATTGTTTTGATAAGCCCACCGAATGAATTACTTTCGTTTCACAAATTTTGCTATGAACAAATTATCGTTTCCATTCACGAAAATCAATGCCTACATCATTATTGGTGGATTGGTGGTTGTCCTTTTCGGCTATATCCTCATGAGCGGCGGTGGTTCAGCCGATCCAAACACGTTCAATGCTGATGAGCTTTTCAGTGCGAGACGCATCACTATAGCACCTATGGTTGTCCTTCTAGGATACATTTCCATTGGTTATGGTATTATGTATCGCGGTAAGAAAAACCAAACTTCAGAGGTCGAGAAACATTGAGTATTCTTCAAACCATCATACTTGCAATTGTTGAAGGTTTAACCGAATTCCTTCCTATTTCAAGTACCGGGCACATGATGATCGCTCAGAAAATCATGGGTGTGCCTTCTTCAGAATTTACAAAGGCATTCATTGTTTGCATTCAACTTGGCGCTATTCTGAGCGTAGTTGTATTGTATTGGAAACGCTTCTTTCAATCCCATGAATTCTACTACAAACTTGTTGTTGCTTTTATTCCTGCAGCAGTCCTAGGTTTTCTTTTGTCTGATAAAATCGACGAATTACTTGAAAGTGTTTTGTCGGTTGGAATTGCACTTTTAATTGGTGGAATTATCTTTTTATTCATTGAAAAAATTATTCGCGAACGATTACTGCGCGAACCCGATTACAAAAGCGCTTTCGTAATCGGACTCTTTCAGTGTATAGCAATGATTCCAGGTGTATCTAGGTCTGCGGCAACAGTGATCGGCGGATTGACGCAAGGCCTGAATAAAAAATCCGCTGCAGAATTTTCGTTTTTCCTTGCTGTTCCCACAATGCTCGGAGCAACTGTTTTCAAGCTTAAAGATGCTTACGAAGAAGTTCCTAACTTCTTCAATTCAGAGAACATTAAGTTGCTTGCCATAGGAAATGCGGTGGCTTTTATTGTTGGACTCATTGCCATTAAAACCTTTGTAGCCCTGTTAACCAAATACGGATTGAAGCCTTTCGGTTATTATCGAATTGTGCTTGGCGCAACAATTATTGCTCTCTACTTCGGAGGTGTGTCTTTGACACTTTAAGACAACAACGACTTCAGATCTTTCGCAATTTCTTTTTGATCCCACGAGGATACCAAATGTATGTTTCGCACGCCAACATCTTGCAACGCTTTCGCGGTTGCGCTTCCGTAGGCTACACAATTCATTTTCGTCAAATCATTACTCTCCTGCGCAGCGAAGACATTAGAAGGCGAAGAAAACAAGTACACACGAGCTTCAGGAAGAGCAATTGTCAAACGTGTTGTTTTATAAGTTGAAATAATTTCGATTTGACTCTCCTGGAAAAAACTTGCGGCTGAATTCAAACTGTCTTGAGCCGAAGGAAACAAAACACGCTCGTTTCCGGCTAAATGAAAAAACATATGCGCAATCTCTTCTGTGTTTGTTCCTTCACCCACAAAATCGCATTCGAAGGGAACAGCTCTCGCAGTTGCAGGACCTATGGCAGCGTATTTCGCATGTGCATTGGTGGCATGTTGAAAGAAGGAACGCGCTCCGTTCGAAGAAGAAAAAAACACCCAATCGAAATCTTTTTGAATCTTAAATGGAAGAGATTCAATTGAAATAAGTGATTGACAAAATGCAGTGCAATTCGACATTGAAAGTTCCGCAACCAATTCCGCTGCGTCTGCTTCATTTCGACTTACAAAAACATCTATCATGTTGTTTGAATAAGACCTAAAAGATGATCAATGATTTGCTTAGGCTCTTCATTTCTCATGCTGAAATAAGACACCTGATCGTTGACTGTTTTTGCGAAAGCTAAATGACATACATACGTGTCTCCTTCTTTCACGGCGTGCGCACCCAAAGGCAGTTGGCATCCGCCATGCATGCGTCGTAGTATTTCACGTTCTATGTGAACACACTCAATCGTTTGTTCGTGGTTTAGGTGATTCAAGATATTAAGAATCTCTTCATCACCCTCTCTGCATTGCAGCGCTAAGGCGCCTTGCGCGGGGGCAGGAACAAATTGTTGAGCAGGTAAAACTTCAACATGAAATTCAGAAAGATCTAATTCAAGGCGCTCCACCCCTGCGCGTGCTAAAAGAATCGCATCGTATTGATTGTCGCGTAATTTTTGAATACGTGTTGGGACGTTTCCACGTAAATCTTTCACTTCTGTTTGCGGACAATGAAATGCGAGTTGAACTTTTCTTCGAACAGAAGAAGTGCCTACAATTGCGTTTTCCTTCAAACCGAATGTTCGTTCGGTATTCACTGAATCTTTATTAATCAACAGAATATCTTCAACGTTCGCTCGAATTGGAACACTAGCAATCACGAGGCCTTCAGGAGAAGTGGTTTCTAAATCTTTGTGTGAATGAACGGCCAAGTCTACGCTCTTTGAAAGTAATGCCTCTTCAATTTCTTTGGTGAAGAATCCTTTTCCTTCCATCTTATCGAAACTCAAATGCTGTATTTGGTCTCCGCGTGTCTTTATGATTTTCAATTCAACTTTGAAACCTAAATTTTCCAAAGCCGACTGGGTGTAATTCGCTTGCCAAAGCGCAAGATCGCTTCCACGCGTTCCAATTACTATTGTTCTATTCAAGGGGTTTAATGTTTTTGTACTTCTTCCAAAAGTACTGATTTCGCTAGCTTCATAGGAACTGATATATATTTCTTTTCCATGTAACTAATAATCTTGTCTACCAATTCGCGATCGTGTTCAGAAAGTTGCGCGAGTTCTTTTGAAAAAACACTTTCAACAGCAGTCTGACGAATCTCTTTGATGGTATGAGGTATCTCGCTCATCGCGCGTTCGATGGAGCGCTCTTGGAAGAGCTTCTTAAATTCATTCTTTCCTTTTTCAATAATTGCAATGCAATCGTTGAGTGCTTCTTCGCGATAAGAAATGTTCTTTTGAACTTCGCGTTGAACAGCAAGCATATCTATGAACGTAACATCTGACAATTGAGAAATTTCAACGTCCACATTCGCCGGCAATGCTAAATCAATAACCGTTCTGTGCTTTTTTGAGAGACACAAGTCAGCAAACATTTCCTTACTCACAACGATCTCTGTTGAACCCGTGCAAACCACTAGGGCATCGAAATCTGACTGGTGGTTTTTCAATTCGGAAATGGGCAATGCATCTGTATTGAAAGACTTCGCAATAGCCCCTGCGTTTTCTATTGTCCTGTTGTAAACCGATACATTGGTGTATCCGTTTTCAACAAGAAACTTAGCGAAGTTGGTGATGATCTGACCGGCTCCAACTAATACAATTCTAGCGTTTACATCGGGATGATTCTCTTGGAATAACTTCCATGCAATGGAAACAATAGAAACGGGTTTTTTAGAGAGATTCGTGTGTGTATAAACGTCCTTAGCAATGCGAATCGCATGCTGATTAAGCAACCTCAAAGAATCTCCAGTTAACTTCATGCCTTCGCATTGTTCGTAGGCATTTCTGAGTTGTGTAATAATTTCTCGTTCTCCAATAATCAAAGAATCGAGACTTGCCGCAACACGAAAAACGTGATCGGCGGTTTCTTCTCCATTGAAGCGCTGTGCCTTTTGAGCAACACCCTTAATGAAACTTTTTTCATGTTCTGGGAACATGAAAGACAAGAACTGTTGTGTAAAACCGGAACAAACAAAATGAGGAACATCGAAAACCACTTCAACACGATTGCAAGTTCCCAAATACATAAGTTCACTCATTTGAAACTCTTCTTTCGCCGCATCTAATCTAGCCTTCAATTCCTCGTGAGGAATTGCGAATGAACCAATCGTTTCCAGTGGGAAATGATGGTGGTTCAGAGATATCGCTCGTAGATTATTCACAAGGCGCGAAGTTCGTCCATGTAACATTCTTCAATGTCATTTATTTGTCATTCTATTTCAACCAAAAAAGCCAACCCGAAGGCTGGCTTTTCTGTAAAACAAAACCCAATCTATTACTGTTCAACCATGAATCGAACACTTCTCTTTACATCTTCAGTTGTGACTTCCATTA
>JBILTL010000007.1:0-42162 GCA_044371535.1 Flavobacteriales bacterium
TAGTTCCGGCGTGGAAAACGATGCTGTCGCGAACTTCTTCCAAATTAGAAATTTCTTTTCCTTTCTCGTAAGATTCTGGGTATCCTTTAGAAACCAACATGGTGGTGGTGCAATAACGAGGATCTACATGAACGTCGCATTCACCAAGTGTTTGCGTAGCAATTCCTTCGAACAAGTGAAGAAGGTCGCTTTTAATTCTTGGAATAACCACTTCCGTCTCTGGATCACCCATGCGGCAGTTGTATTCAATCACGTAGGGTTCGTTTCCAACTTTAATAATGCCGAAGAAAATGAAACCGCGGTAGTCAATACCGTCGGCTTTCAATCCTTTCATGGTTGGAATGATAATCTGAGCTTCAATTTTATCGATGAACTCAGGCGTGCAAAACGGAACCGGAGAAACGGCACCCATTCCACCCGTATTCAATCCCATATCTCCTTCACCAATGCGCTTATAGTCTTTGGCTTCAGGAAGAACTTTGTAATTGTTTCCATCTGTCATAATGAAGATGGAGCACTCAATCCCCTTCAAAAATTCTTCAATAACCACCGTGCTTGAAGCTTCGCCGAATTTTTTATCTGAAAGCATGGCTTTCAATTCTTTTTTCGCTTGAGCTAAATCCTCAAGAATAACAACTCCTTTTCCAGCAGCCAATCCAGAAGCTTTCAAGACATAGGGAGCTTTAAGGGTTTCTAAGTAGGCTTGACCTTCTTTTAAACTTGCATGAGTGAAAGAACCGTATTTCGCGGTTGGAATACCGTGCTTCACCATGAACTGTTTCGCGAATTCTTTGCTGCCTTCTAATTGAGCGGCAATTGAGTTTGGGCCAATGACAGAGACTCCAACGAGTGCCTTGTCTTTTTCAAAAAACTCAACGATTCCTTTTACCAAAGGATCTTCAGGGCCCACGATAACCATTTTAATTCCATGTTCAATAACGGCTTTCTTAATTGCTTTGAAATCTGTCGGGTCTATGGATAGGTTGGTTCCGAACTCTTCGGTACCCGCATTTCCTGGAGCTACATAGATGTTGTGTATAAGCGAACTTTGTGAAATTTTCCACGCGAAAGCGTGCTCTCTACCACCGGAACCTAAGATCAATACATTCATGCTCTGAGTTTTTTGCAAAGAAACAATGCATTGACGGCTCTCTCAATTCAACTTACTAACAGAAAAAAGGCTTGGGCGGAAGATATTTGGGTTTATTGTTGAAAAATGCCTATATTTGCAATCGAAATTAAGTAATTGAACAATGAGAGAGGGGCGCTTAACCCCTCTTTTTTTTAGTCATGATAACAGTAGCAGAAATAGAACAATTGGTGCAAACCAAGATAGCCGAAACGGATACCTTATCCGACGCGTTTATTGTTTCCATTTCCGTTCGTCCAGGCAATGCCATTGAGGTACTGCTCGACAAAGACTCTGGATTGAATGTGGAAGATTGCAAGAAAGTGAGTCGCCACGTTGAATCGTCTTTGGATCGCGAGAAAGAAGATTTTTCATTGGAAGTTTCTTCTCCGGGTGTCGGAAAGCCTTTGATGGTTCACAGACAATATGTGAAGAACATTGGAAGAACGGTTAAAGTGAAAGCAGATGATGGAGAGAAATACGAAGGCGATTTAGCTGAAGTAAGTGAGACGGGAATTGTATTGAAGTACCAAGAAAAAGAGGTGCTTCCAGGAAAGAAGAAAAAGGAATGGGTGGAAAAAACAATCACCCTTGCATTTGATAACATAAAAGAAACCAAAGTAGTAATACGTTTTAATTAACCTTGTCATTATGAAAGGACTAAACCTGATAGAGTCTTTTGCAGACTTTAAAGAATTCAAAAACATCGACCGCGAGACGATCACAAACATCTTGGCGGAAATGTTCAAAGCTATGATTGTAAAGCGCTGGGGCGCTGAAGATGGCTTCGACATCATTATTAACGCAGAGCGTGGTGACCTAGAGATATGGCGCACACGTCAAGTTGTTCCAGACGGAGAACTTGATGACGAGGTGGCTGAAATCGAAGTGAGCATGGCTCAAAAGATTGTAGACGATCTTGAAGTGGGTGAAGAATTAATCGAAGAGATTAAAATCGAAGATTTCGGTCGTAGAAACATTATGGCTATGGGTCAAGTGTTGAAGAACCGCATTCAAGAGCTTGAGAAAGATCATATCTATCAGAAGTATAAAGAGCGTATCGGAGAAATCATCTCTGGTGAAGTATACCAAGTTTGGAAGCGTGAGATTCTTGTACTCGATGACGAGAACAATGAATTGATTATGCCGAAGGATCAACAGATTCCTTCAGACTTTTACAAGAAGGGTGATACCATTCGTGCAGTAGTTTATCGTGTAGACTTACGTAACAACAGCCCACAGATTATCCTTTCTCGTACAGCTCCAGAATTCTTGGAGAAATTGTTCGAGCAAGAGGTTCCAGAGGTATTCGACGGTTTAATTACCATCAAGAAAATTGTTCGTGAACCGGGTGAGCGTGCGAAAGTTGCAGTAGAAAGCTACGACGATCGTATTGACCCAGTGGGTGCTTGCGTGGGTATGAAAGGTTCACGTATTCACGGAATTGTTCGTGAGTTGCGTAACGAGAACATTGACGTTATTCACTACACAACAAACGAAAACTTGTTAATCGCTCGTGCATTAGCACCAGCGAAAATTTCGAGTATCAGCATTGATAAAGACAACTCGAAGGCAGATGTATTCTTGAAGCCAGACCAAGTGTCTTTAGCAATTGGAAAGGGTGGACACAATATTCGTCTTGCAGGAAGATTGTGTGGATATGAATTAGATGTTTACCGTGAAACAGATGTTGACATCGACGATGTGGATTTGGAAGAATTCTCAGACGAAATCGACAGCTGGATCATCGACGAATTGAAATCGATTGGTTGTGATACCGCTCGTTCAGTTCTTGAGATTCCGAAAGAAGATTTAGTTAAGCGTACAGATTTAGAAGAGGAGACCATTGAAGAGGTGTTGAGTATTTTGAAATCTGAATTCGAATAATTCGTTTCATTTTTCAAGGGGTGCTTGCACACCATTCAATGTGTTAAATAGATTTTATAAGGAACGGGAATAGATTTATGTCAGAAACAAAAGGACCACAACGCTTAGGTAAGGCCGCCACTAACTTAAATGTTAGTAAGGATACCATTATTGAATTCCTTAAGAAAAAGGGAGTTACAGTGGATAATAATCCAATGGCGAAAATTGAGGGTGAAGTATACGATATGCTTTGCGCTGAATTTTCTACGGACCAAAAAGCGAAAGAGGTTGTTCAGGCAGCTGCCACGAAATTGCGTGAGTCACGCGAGTCGTTGAGCATCTCGGACAATAAGAAAAGAAAGGACGGAGAAAGTGAAGAGTTGTCAGACATTGATTTGGCAAAATTCAAGCGTCCGGAAGCCGCGGTTGAAAAACCAAAGGCAAAGGTTAAGCCGGTTGAAGCACCTGTTGCTCCAAAGGTTCAAGAGCCTGTGAAGGCAGAAGAAGCGAAAGTGGTTGAGGCTCCTGTGGAGACTCCTGCTCCAGTTGTTGAAGCTCCGGTTGAAGCTCAACCTGAGGAACGTAGCAATGAGGTAAAGGTTGTTGGAAAGATTGACCTTTCTGCCCTTGAAAAACCAAAGCGTGGAAAGAAGGCTCCAGAGCCGAAGAAAGAAGAACCAAAAAAGGCTAAGAAGGAAGAACCGAAAGTAGAAGCTCCTGTAGCTAAACCGGAACCAACTCCTGAACCAGAGGTGGTGAAGCCAGAGGTAGTGGAGAAAGAGTTAATTCGCGTAAACGTTGAAAAACTTGCTGGGCCAAAGTTGATGGGTAAAATCGTTTTACCTACAACACCAGAAAAGAAATCAGCTACAGCAACTGCCGCAGAAAACAAAGAGAAACGCAAACGTAAGCGCATTTCGAAAGTAGATATCGGACGTCAGCAGGAGATTGATAAGCGCAATGCTAACAAGCCTACACGCACTCCTTATGTTGCTCAGCCGAAAGCTGCTCCAACAGAGACCGATATTCAAAACCAGATTAAAGAAACCCTAGCTCGCCTTGGTGTTGGTGGAAAATCTAAATCTTCAAAGAATAGAAGAGATAAGCGTTCTCAAGTAGCTCGTCGAAGCGAACAAGAAGCTGCCCGCATGCTCGAAGAGAATGCAGTGTTGAAATTAACCGAGTTCGTAACGGTAAGCGAGTTGGCTACTTTGATGTCGCGCAACGCTACCGAGATTATTGCTGCGTGTATGCAATTGGGAATTTTTGCTTCCATTAACCAACGTTTAGATGCCGAGACAATTGCTATCGTAGCTGAAGATTTCGGTTATCAAGTTGAGTTTGTTGGAGCTGAAGTAACCGATGCGATTACCGAAGAGGTGGATAACGAAGATGATCTTCAGTCACGTCCTCCAGTAATTACGGTTATGGGACACGTTGACCATGGTAAAACTTCCCTTCTCGATTACATTCGTAAAGCAGATGTTTTATCTGGAGAGGCTGGTGGAATTACGCAGCACATTGGTGCGTATACCGTTACCCTTCCAAATGCAAAGAAAATAACATTCTTAGATACTCCTGGTCACGAAGCGTTTACCGCAATGCGTGCTCGTGGAGCTCAGGTAACTGACGTAGCAATCATTGTAATTGCAGCAGATGACAGCGTAATGCCTCAAACAAAAGAGGCCATTAGTCACGCTCAAGCGGCTGGTGTTCCAATGATCTTCGCTTTCAATAAAATGGATAAGCCGGAAGCCAATGCAGATCGTTTGAGAGAGCAACTTTCTCAAATGAATATCTTGGTGGAAGAGTGGGGTGGAAAATACCAAACGCAAGAAATTGCTGCTAAAAAAGGATTGAACATCGACAAGCTTCTTGAAAAAGTATTGCTTGAAGCTGAAATGCTAGATCTTAAAGCGAATCCGAAGAAACGCGCGATAGGTACAATCATCGAATCATCTTTAGATAAAGGACGTGGTTTCGTTGCAACCTTGTTAGTTGAAGCGGGAACACTTCGTGTTGGAGATCCAATTCTTGCAGGACAATACAGCGGTAGAGTTCGTGCTATGTTTAACGAGCGCGGAGGGAAGGTTGAAGAAGCCGGACCAGCGACACCAGTTTCAATCTTAGGATTTGAAGGTGCACCAAATGCAGGTGATCGTTTCAACGTGTTGGCAGATGAGCGTGAAGCACGCGAAATTGCAACGAAGCGTCAACAACTTCAACGCGAACAAAGTGTTCGTACGAAGAAGCACTTGACCATCGAAGAGATCGGTCGTCGTATTGCTCTTGGAGACTTCAAAGAATTGAACTTGATTGTAAAAGGAGACGTGGACGGTTCGGTAGAAGCGTTGGTAGACTCATTGCAAAAGTTGAGCACAGAGAAGATTCAAGTAAGCATTATTCACAAAGGTGTGGGTCAGATCTCAGAATCAGACGTATTGTTGGCATCGGCGTCCGATGCGATTATCGTTGGTTTCCAAGTTCGTCCAAGTCAGAGTGCGCGTAAGATTGCAGAAAACGAAGAAATTCAAATCAAGCTATACTCGATTATCTACAAGGCTATCGAAGAAATTAAAGAAGCCATGGAAGGTATGTTGTCTGCACGCATTGAAGAGCAGATCACTGGTACAGCAGAAATTCGTGAAGTGTTCAAGATTACGAAAGTTGGAACCATTGCAGGTTGCTTCATGTTAGAAGGTAAGGTGAGCCGCAACAGCCGAGTTCGTGTAATTCGTGATGGTATTGTTGTCTACACTGGTCACCTTGGTTCTTTGAAACGTTTCAAAGACGATGTGAAGGAAGTAGTGAAAGGTTACGAATGCGGATTGAACATCGATAAATTCAACGACATCAAAGAAGGAGACTTAGTAGAAGCCTTCGAAGAAGTTGAAGTAAAGCAAACATTATAAAACAGAAGAGAGCCGAAAAGGCTCTCTTTTTTATTCAGAATTATAAAGCACAAGACTATGGCAAAAATTAGCAACAAAGCGCCGAAGAACGCAGATGTGGTGGTTACTCTTTTCAATAAAAAAGAAGTAAAAAAATTAAAGCTTGAAAAAGCACAATTGGTTTTTCTTGAAAGTGAAATCAATGTGAATCGCAACACAGTATTAATGCCTTCTTTAACTGAAAAGCATTTTTATGTGGCAGTGGAAGGTACATGGAATGCAGACGCGAAAGAAGCTATGCGCAAGACAGGTGTTGATATTCAAGCGGCGGTTAACAAAACCAATCTTGAGTCTTTGCACATTGTGAATCAAAGTTCTTTCGAAAAAGCTGCTTGGTATTTGGCTGAAGGTGCTGCCTTAAGTAACTATCAATTCTTGAAGTATTTCAAGGAAAAGGAAAACAAGAAAAACACCCTTTCGAAAATCTTTGTAACCGATGCTACCATTAGCGAAGGCGAGTGGGTTGAATTGCAAGGTATCATTCAAGGAACAGAATTGGCGCGTACGTTAGTTAACGAGCCTGTTTCATATTTAACGGCAACACAGTTTTCTTCGGAAATGACTAAAGCTGGAAAAGTAGCTGGATTCAAAACGCAAGTTTTAAATAAGAAGCAAATTGAAGCACTTAAGATGGGTGGACTTCTTGGTGTGAATAAAGGCAGTATTGATCCGCCGACATTCACAATCATGGAGTACAAACCAAAGAACGCGAAAAACAAAAAGCCAATTGTTTTAGTTGGAAAGGGTGTGGTATTCGATACAGGTGGATTAAGCTTGAAGCCAACACCAGGTTCAATGGATGAAATGAAATGCGACATGGCGGGCGGTGCGGCAGTAATTGGGGCAATCTATGCCATTGCTGCAAACAAGCTTCCAGTACACGTTGTAGCGCTTGTGCCTGCAACAGACAACCGTCCGGGTGGAAATGCATTGTGTCCACAAGACGTTATCACCATTAGCGATGGAACTACCGTTGAAGTATTGAACACAGATGCAGAAGGAAGATTAATTCTTGCCGATGCTTTGGTTTACGCTAAAAAGTACAAACCAGAATTGGTAATAGATTTAGCAACATTAACCGGTGCTGCTGTGCGTTCAATTGGTACTTATGCAAGTGCGGTTATGGCTACTGCTGATCAGAAAGTGGTAAACAATTTAATGGATAGTGGTTTCGAAGTTTGGGAGAGATTAATTCAATTCCCAATGTGGAAGGAATACGGTGAAGAGATGAAGAGTGATGTTGCTGACTTGAAGAATTTAGGTGGTGCATTTGCAGGACAAATCTCTGCTGCGAAATTCTTAGAGCATTTCACAGACTACCCTTGGATTCACATTGACATTGCTGGTCCAGCTTACCAAAACAAGGTTGATGCTTATCGCACCAAAGGTGGAGTAGGAGTAGGTGTTCGTTTGTTGTACGATTTCATTAAAAAGAATTACGCTAACTAAACCGAATAATCATTCGGTTTGAAAACCATTTGAAAATGGAAAGAGTGAAAGTTGGTATTAGCTGCGGCGACATGAACGGTGTGGGATTGGAAACAGTCCTGAAAGTGTTCTGTGATGCTCGCATGCTTGAGCACATTGTTCCAGTAATTTATTCGCACGCTGAAATAATAAAGCAAACGAAGCGCATTGGTGGAATGGAAGAGTTCACCTATCAGAACGCGTCAACAGCGGCTGAAGCAGTTGCGAAAAAAGTGAATTTGGTGAATTGTTGGAAAGAGTTCAAGGGAGATGTCGAGTGGGGAAAGCCCACAGCTATTGGCGGTGAGATGGCGCGTAGAAGTTTAGAAATGGCAGCAAGTGACTTGGCTTCGAATAAGATCGACGTTTTAGTGACTGCTCCCTTCAATAAAGACAATGTTCAAAACGCTGAGTTTAAATTTCCAGGACACACCGAATATCTAGCGAAAATGGCAGGTACTGAAAAGGTTTTAATGTTCTTGGTGAGCCCAGCCTTGAAGATTGGTATTGTAACCGGACATGTTCCGTTGAAGGACGTAAGCGCAAGTATTACGAAAGAAAAAATCACAGAGAAGTTGGTGCTTATGCGCGAAAGTCTTGAACGTGATTTTGGTGTAGCTACTCCGCGCATTGCAGTTTTAGGATTGAATCCACATGCAGGCGATAACGGTTTAATTGGAACAGAAGAAAAAGAAATTATTCTTCCGGTTGTTCGTGAACAAATGGAAAAAGGATTTCAAGTTTACGGACCTTATGGTGCCGATGGATTCTTTGGAACTGGAGCTTACAAGCAGTTTGATGCGGTGTTAGCCATGTATCACGATCAAGGATTAGCACCATTTAAAGCATTGGCATTCGATAGTGGTGTAAACTTCACTGCTGGACTTCCTATTGTAAGAACTTCGCCAGATCATGGTGTTGCTTATGATATAGCTGGAAAGGGAACTGCAGATGAATCTTCGTTACGCGCAGCAATTTTCACTGCAACGGATATTTTCTTGAAGCGAAAAGAGTATCGCGGTTTCGCGAGTAACCCTTTGCAAAAGCAAGACATTAAAGAGAACAGAGAAGACCGTCGCGAATGAGAGTGAAAGTCTTGGTTATTGGGCATACGCATGAACCTTATGTTAAGGAAGGAATAGCGCGTTACACCAAAAGACTTCCACATTACTGCACGTTCGAATATGTTGAATTGAAAGATATTGCAACGAAAGGCTTAACTCCGGAACTTCAAAAAAGCAAAGAAGGTGAGCTCATATTGAAGCAATTGAAAACCGAAGATCACCTTTGCTTGCTAGACGAAAAAGGAAAGGCCTTCACTTCCGTTAGTTTCTCAAAACACATTGAAAAGAAGCAACTCGCAGGAACCAAATCATGGGTGCTTGTCATTGGCGGAGCACATGGTTTTTCAGTCGAAGTCTATGCGCGTGCAAATGAGCAAGCGCGCTTATCTGATATGACTTTTCCGCACGACTTGGTGCGTATTGTTTTGGTGGAACAATTGTATAGAGCCTTCACCATTATTCGTGGTGAAGGATATCACCATATTTAATTAAGACAACTTCGAAAGCGCTGCTTCCAACGAAGCAATCGATTGCGTTACATCTTCGTGTGAAGCTGTTCCAACGCTCAGTCTATACCATGTTGAATCGTCAGAAGAACCAAATGCACGGAAAGGAACAATGGCTACTTTCGCTTCATTCAAAATATACGAAGTGATATCGCCAGTGTTTTCAAGCACTTTTTCATCGGCGGTTTTCTTTCCAACTAAATTGAATTGAACTGTTAGATAAATAGCTGCTGCTGGAGGAATTGCACGAACCGCAAATCCTTTTTCACGAAGACTTTCGAAGCCCGCGTAAAATCCGTTTAGGCGCGTTTGTAATTCTTCTTTGATCCACGTCAAATAGTTGTCGAGCAACGAAATGTTTTGCAAGTATCTTCCTGCTGCAATTTGCTCTGGACGAGGTGCCCAAGCGCCTACGTGTCCGAGAATGCTCTTCATTTTATCGATGATAAATTCTGGGCCAAATCCCCAACCCACACGAACACCTGTAGCAGCAAGAGATTTCGAAATACCGTCTACGAAGACTGTGTATTTTCTCATTTCATGACGAAGAGTAACGGGGTCGAAGTGTTGCGTATCACCGAAAGTAAGCAACGAATAAATCTGGTCATACATCACATACAACGGTTTTTCGTTTGCCCCGCGCTTCGCATTTTCTTCCAACACCATGTCGCAAATGCTTTCCAATTGATCTTTTGAAAATACTGTTCCCGTAGGGTTAAGAGGAGAGCAGAGCGCCAACAAAGAAGCACCTTGAATGTGTTCCTTCAACAAGTCTGCATTAGGCATGAAGTTGTCTTCAGGAAGTGTTTCAACGAACACTTGATGCGCATGAGAAAGATGAGTGTAATGGTTGTTGTTCCAAGAGGGTACTGGGAAAACAACTTTGTCTCCTGGATCAACGATAGCTTGGAAGATGGCGTAAATGATAGGGCGTGCGCCACCGGCTACTAAAATTTCTTCAGCTGAATATTCTAGTCCTTGTTTTTCTTTTAGCAATTGAACAACGGCGTTGCGCAATTCAACCACGCCGTTCGCAACAGGGTAGTTGGTTAAATCTTCGTTGTAACAATCAATGATGAATTGTTTTAATTCAGCAGGGATTGGGAAAATTTGTGGATTGAAATCACCAATGGTGAAGTTGTATATTTTTTCTCCTTGAAGAATACGATCGCGAATCTCTCCGCCAAGTTTGATAATTTCAGAACCAATAAGATTCTCGGCCATTTGCGAAACACGCAAGTTTAGCTTTTCTTGCTGAAGGGTAGCACTCATTTCAATAAATTGTCTCTCGGTAATTAGTGGCGCAAAAATAGTCTTTTTTAAGACTCATTCAGCTATTCTCCGGTTTCATGAAGAATTTCTAAGATGGTTCGAAAAGCTACCGCTTTATTGCCGTACTTGTCGACATGGTCTTTTTGCAGTCGAGGGGCATGTTCCGCGAAGTAGCTGTCTAATTCGGCGCGATTAAGCGCAGTATATTGAACGGCATACGTAACGCCATTTTCTTCTTCCCCATGAACGCGCAAAATGCGATTTTGAAGAAATTTACCGGTGTTCATCACATCTGGAATGTGAATGTCCTTCATCCAAGCAATCCATTCTTGATGAATTTCGGGGTCTACGCTTACGGTAACGTTGTATACAATCTTGTTCATGGTTTTTTCTTGGGAACAAAGATGTGGAGTTTTTCAAAAAGAAGATTAGATTTGAAGAAAATTAATAATTATGCAAACGGGTTTCAAACACTTACACATTTTACTTCCTTATTTATTGTTGCTTCTTCCATTATTGGCCATTGTAGTTTCATTGGTGAAAGAGAAGAACGAAACCGTTTCAGGCAAGCCAAATAAATTGGTTTTGTTTTCTTTAATTTTCTCTCACATTCAGTTAGTGGTAGGCTTGGTTTTGTTGGTGATGAACATCATGAGCAACAGCAACATTATGAAGACGCCCGAGCTACGTAAGAAATTAGTTGAACATCCGGCAATGATGATTCTAGCGGTTGTGTTTATCACGATCGGATATTCAAAAGCAAAGCGTACTACAAACGGACGCGATCGTGCAAAGAAGATTGCAATTTTCTACGGATTGGGTTTGTTAATTAGCATTGTTGCGATGAGCTACATGGGCTACTGGTCTAAAATGGCATTCATGCATTGAGAATGAGCAAGAGAATTTTTCAATCAGGATTGATCGTTTTTTTTAGTTTGCTTTTCATTTGGAATCTTAGTTCCTGTGGGGAAGAAGCAAAGGCCTCTGGACCAGTGGACGCACAAGCTGTTTTCATTAAGCGTTGTGCAACATGTCATGGAAGTGAAGGAAATCTTCAGTTAAGTGGAGCCAAGAACATTACGGTGAGTCAGCTTTCCGCAGATGAAATAAAAAATCAGATTATCCACGGAAAAGCAGGAATGCCTCCTTTTGAAAGTATGCTAACTGTTCAAGAAATTGATGCGTTAACAGCATACTGCATGAAGTTGTCGGGAAGATAAAAATGGCAAAACTACAAGAGACCAAGAAACCCCAAGAGACCTGTGTGCTCGTGGGAATTGTGAACAAGAGACAGAACATTGATGTCCTTACCGAGTATTTAGATGAGTTGGCTTTTCTAGCCACAACAGCCGATGCCTTTTGTGTAAAGCGCTACTGGCAAAACCTCGATCATCCTGACAATAGAACCTTTGTGGGCTCTGGAAAAATCCAAGAGATTAAAGATTTTGTTTTCGAGAATGAAGTGGATATGGTCATCTTTGATGATGAACTTTCGCCTTCTCAATTGCGTAACCTCGAGAACTTATTCAACGACGACGATCACAAGGTTAAGATTTTAGATCGAAACAATTTGATTCTCGATATTTTCGCTGCCCGCGCGCAAACAGCCCATGCTAAAGTTCAAGTGGAATTGGCGCAGTACGAGTATTTGCTTCCGCGATTAACACGTATGTGGACTCACTTGGAAAGACAGAAGGGTGGTATTGGAATGCGTGGTCCGGGTGAGCTTCAAATTGAAACTGACCGAAGAATTATTCGCGATCGAATTGCCAAGTTGAAAGAAGATTTGAAAATTATTGATCGTCAAAAAACTACGCAACGCGGAAATCGTGGAGCCATGGTTCGTGTTGCTTTGGTTGGATACACCAACGTTGGAAAGTCGACAATCATGAACATGATGAGCAAGAGTGAAGTGTTGGCTGAAAACAAATTGTTCGCTACGCTAGACACTACTGTTCGTAAGGTGGTTGTAAAGAATTTGCCTTTGCTGTTAAGCGATACGGTAGGATTCATTCGCAAGCTTCCTCACCAATTGATTGAATCGTTCAAGAGCACCTTGGACGAGGTTCGTGAATCTGATTTGTTGGTGCATGTGGTTGATATTTCACATCCGCAGTTTGAAGACCATTACAAGGTAGTTATGGAAACGCTTCAAGAGATTGGGGCGGGCGATAAGCCAATGATATTAGCTTTTAATAAGGTAGATGCGTATTCATTTATTGAAAAGGATGAAGATGATCTTACACCGAAGACAGCAGCCAATTATTCTTTAGATGAGCTGAAAGAATCGTGGATGGCACGCATGGGTTCGGAAGATGTTGTTTTTATGAGTGCATCGAAGAAAATTCAGATTGAAGAGTTTCGAGAAATCTTATACGATCGCGCACGTGAGATTCACATTGTTCGTTTTCCCTACAACGATTTTCTCTTCGACGATTTTACTGAATAATTCCGTAGATACTTAGTCCCAAGTAAACGATGTAAAGCGCAATGCTTTTCTTCAATCCGCGTGTCCAATAGGTATAGATTGAAATAGCGTTCACTGCTATGAAATAGTACCAATTGCTTTCAATATATAAGATTTGCAAGACGGTTCCAGCAAGAGCAAATGCTAAAACAAATGCGTCGAGTTGTGGTAAAGCCGATTTCCTTTTTTTCAAGATAACGGCAAGAATTTGCCAGAGAACAATAGATCCTAATGCAAAGTTTAGGTGCATATTCCAATTCCAATTTGGATCTTGAAAGGAGTTGTTTGGTGCAATCCAACCATACACAGCGAAGCCAACATAGAATAGTTGCAGCCAACTCTCTCCTTGCAGGTTGGCTTTTCGACATAAATAAAAATAGACAGCGCTACCAATAATTGCCAAGGGCCAACACCACGCCGATTCCATGAGGTATAGAACGGTGTAGCCGAGACTTGATAGTATGGCTAGAATTTCTAACACTTATTGTTTGCTCAGAATGTTCGTCGTTGAAAATCCTTCAACCAAGGGAATAGCGATTGCTTTTCCTCCGGAAGCTTTTACCTCCTTCGAACCAACCATGTAGGTCTTATTTAATTCATTGGTTTCCTCTGGATTGTAATCTCCTCCCTTCACTAAAATATCGGGTTGTATTGCAAGAATTAACTCCAGAGGAGTGTGGTCTGAAAATACGATTGCGGCGTCAACACATCGGAGAGCCTCAAGCACTCTTACGCGAGCCCATTCAGGATTGATAGGGCGCTCAGGACCTTTGTTTAAACTACGAACAGAAGCGTCGCTATTGACTCCTAAAATAAGCCGATTGCCTAGCGCAGCAGCTTGCTCGAGATAAGTGACATGTCCCACATGCAAAATATCGAAAACACCATTGGTAAAAACAATGGTATCGCCTGCTTCACGCCAAGCTTTAATTTGTTGAAGTAGTTTTTCCATATTTGATGCGATACGATACAATAAGGAAACCAACGAACCCAGATAGAATTTCCATCAATGTTCTTGTCGACCAAGAAACCGTTGCGAACGTTAATCCAAGGAGAGAAGTAGATGCGTTATTTTCATCTGCATAACCCAAAACAATGAATCCAATAATTGTGATTGAATGAAATGCGCCAAGACCTCCAGGGGTTGGAGCTAGCATAGCTAAGCTCGCGCAAATCATGAGGAATACAGATTCATTCAATCCCATGTGTTCACAACCAGGAACGGCCAATAAATTGAACCAAGTCATGAGTAACCATGCGCCCCAAATTCCTACCGTTAAAAAAATGAATTTGAATTTGCCTTCAATTTTTCCAACGCTTAAAAATGCTCTCCAAGTTCCTCTGATGAATTCAGCGAATTTTTCAATGAATTTATTTTTGAACGTGTTTTTCAGAATGTAACGTAGCACCAAGATTCCGACAACCGCTAGAACAATCAATGCTATCCCCAATTCCATCGAGAATCCAGGGCTTTTCGTTTCGTTCATCAACGAAGACAAGGTTGAAGGCAGGAGTAAAATTCCCCATAAAAGAAGAAGCCCGAACATCACCATGTCTATTACGCGTTCAACAATTACAGTTCCAACCAACGTTGAAACAGGAATTTTATCTGATTTGAAAAGCAAGGTGCAACGAGCGACTTCACCACTTCTTGGGACAATATCGTTCATGCAATAACCAAAAGCTACAGCGTGAATAGCATTCCATGTATTTGCCTTATGTCCGAGCGGTTGTAACAATTGATTCCACCTTATTCCACGGAAAATAACCGAGACGTACTCAACAACTAGCGCCGCAACAATCCAAACCCAATGTGTATTTAAAATCTGCCCAATTATTTCTTGAATCGAAACCCCTTTATAGGCCCAATAAAGTAAACCAACAGCTAGCGCGGTGAACGCGAAATATTTTATGGCTTCGCGCCATTTAATCTTTTTGAAGAATGCTAACAATACATAGAGCAAGAGGGCTATACCGTTACTCCAATAAATCCAGAGAGGGAGATTACTTAGGTTACTCATAATTTCATTGGTCGAGTCCGCTTCTTTTACTTTCCAATCAAAAACGGTTTTCTTGTTTACGCATTCATAAGCGATGTCGCCTTTTTCGTCAAAGTAACAAACGAAATGCTTTCCGTGAGTTAAAAGAGAGTCAGGAAATCGAACGGCCATGCTGTCGATAAGCGTATTCTTTTTGTCACCAAGGAAAAAAGAATGCTTGTCGCTAAATCCAATAGGGAAGTCGAGCGGGTATATTTTTGTGCCTTCTGGAAGCTTCAGTTCTTGACCGATATCGCCGGTGTGACTTCGACTGACAAATATGATTGAGCTCAATGGCGCTATCATTTCACCGCTGTGGGCATTGAAAAGTGTGTCCACAATTCCATTTGGAAAATCATACAATACAAGTCCAGTGATATCAATGGGCTCCTTGCTTTGATTAATTATTTCCATCCAATGAATAGGGTCCTTTGCCTTCATTTGGCTTCCGAATCTGCGAATACGAATCTTACCCGCAAATTCAGAATTTTCAACATGCTTGAATTTAGCGGAAAGTGTTTGATTAGATGCACAAGTTAAAACTCGCTTTGGTGTTTTATCGCCATCGCTCCATTCAATGAATTCATAAGGAAAGCAATTGTCGATAGGTGCAATAGGAAGGGGAATGTTTGCAATGAAGGGTCCTTCAACTTTGTTAAATTGAAGTCTGGAATTGTTTACTTTAAGAAGGTTCTCATTCGGGAAATTCGAACTTAGTTTTAGATCTACTGTGCCTCCCAGGTTATATGCTTCTTGAAGATGCTTTAGCATGGATGATGGACGAATTTCCCAGAATTTTTTGTTGGAACTAATGTGATTTCTCCATCCACTTTCAGTCTCTTTTCTTGTAATGGGATAACGATTTACGTGGAAAGGAATTTCCTCTGAAATATCAGATGCAAATTCATCCATTCTTTTCGAAGTAGAATCTTTGTGCAAGATTGTGTTCATGATTAAACATGATTGCTGAATAAATCTATTCCGAAGTTCTGGATTCAATGTAGTGTATCTCAGAATGTGCGTTGTCCAAAGCGGATTGTACCATTCAGTTTGAACAGGACTGATTCGTTCTTTCAGAAAATTCTGTTCGTGATAATGTGAACCACATCCCAGATCACCGTCGTAATAAATCCAACGCCACTTATTATCTCCGCTGAGGTCTTTCCAGAATCTAATGTTTCCGCGAGAGTCCATGTTGGCAATGAATATTTCCAAAAAACTATAATTGAAATAATTTTCAATATCCATTTGTTTTTCAAGTTCAATTGGAAAATCTTTAGAAAGATAATTCTGAGCAATGAAGTTCAACAATCCCGCGTATTCCTTTGAGTTTCCGCCACTCAATTCAAGTAACTCTGTTTGCTTTTTATTTGCGTTGTGGTTGTTGGCGAGGTATTCCTTGTTGATTTTTTCGCGCAGGTTGACAATACCGAAGTATTTGTCGTTTACATACATAATTACCGGTTGGTAGTCCATGTAATCGACCCCAAGTTCTGCAGCGAAGCTGGAAATGCTGATGTCTTTGAAACGAGTGAGGTGTTGATCGCTACCACTTGTTCTTAGCACCAAATGTTCGAATTCATTGTAGGGCTTGTTTTTGAAAAATTTGTATTCGAAGTTCTTCTTTCCAACTGTTGTGTCGGCAACGAGATGAAGCGATTTTTCGGGTAAGCCCAATGTCCAGCCTCCAAAAGTTTTTATTTTACATGAGGTTGCTTCAACCAATTTGTTGTTGTAATAAAATTGCGCAAAGCAGGGTATCGGTGTTTTCTTCCAGGCATTTCCAATATAATTGGAATGTCCCCCGCCATCTTCGCCTTCACTACTCCCGGAAACTCTTGTGCCATCGTAGATTCCCGTTGGAGGAAAAAATTGACTGTCGGTAACTTTTATGCAGAGAACAGGAAGTGAGTGTGCTCTTCCAACCACGAATGTTCCAATGAAAATTGATTTAGGAGCATTCGCGCCTTGTAACTTTACTTGAATGCAAGTATTCTGTTTAAGGGTAATCGGATTCTTAAAAACCTGGAATTTATCAGTGTCAGAATTTCCGATTCGATAAAGAATGGATAAAGAGGTGTTGTTTTTAAACGACACAGAAATTTGTTCTGAATAAACTCCACACTCAGGAGTTACAGAAATCCCAAGTTTTTCTAATTTTTGAAATGATTCTACAGGAAAATCTTTTGCGCTCATGACAGAGGCAATTAGAAATAAGAGAAGAGTAAACGAATATTTCAAAAGTTTAAAAAATTGTGGGCTGCTAAAATACGCTGTTTTTACCTTTCAATCGTAAGTTTGCAAGATGAAACAGAGCAATAGTGAGGCGCTTTTTGTAGAAGCAAAGAAATATTTTCCAGGGGGCGTGAATTCGCCAGTTCGCGCATTTAAATCAGTAGGTGGTAATCCATTGTTTTTCGAAAGAGGAAAAGGGTCTCATGTTTGGGACGCAGATGGCAACGAGTTTATCGATTTTTGTTGTTCTTGGGGCCCTTTAATCTTAGGACATGCTAATGACGCCGTGACCGAAGCGATATGCACAACAGCCGCTAAGGGAGCTAGTTTTGGGGCACCGACACGAGAAGAGAATGAGTTGGCGTCGTTCATTTTAGAGCATCATAAATATTTAGAGAAGATTCGTTTTGTAAGCAGCGGAACAGAAGCGGCCATGAGCGCCATTCGTTTAGCGAGAGGTTACACCGGAAGAGACAAGGTCTTGAAGTTTGAAGGTTGTTACCACGGACACGTGGATGCATTGTTGGTGAAAGCGGGAAGTGGGCTAGCAACTCTTGGAACTTCGAGCAGTGCAGGAATTCCGCAGGCTTATGTTAACGAAACAATCGTTGTTCCGTTGAATGACATTGAAGCTTTCGATGCGGCTATTGAGATGTATCGGGGACAAATTGCAGTTGTGGCTATTGAACCGGTTCCCGCAAACAATGGCTTGCTCATTCAAGACGGTGTGTTTTTGAAGCATCTTCGTGAGGTCTGCACCCGTGAGGGAATTGTATTGTTATTTGATGAAGTAATTAGTGGTTTCCGTTTAGGATTTGAAGGAGCGTCTGGCTATTACGGCATTCAGCCTGATGTTCTTGCTTTCGGGAAAATTATTGGGGGCGGAATGCCTGTAGGTGCATACGGGGCTAGTGCAGAAATCATGTCGCAAATTGCTCCAGACGGACCCGTTTACCAAGCAGGAACACTTTCAGGAAATCCTGTTGCAATGGCTGCTGGTCTCGCTCAGCTGAAAGAATGCGCGAAGCCAGGCTTCTACGAAGAGTTGGAAAGAAAAACAGTGAAGATGGTAAGTGCTATTCAAACACATGCCGATCAAAAGAATTATGTCTTTCGAATTTTCAATATGGGAAGCATTTTTTGGGTTTCTTTCTCGAAAGAAAAAGCTATTCGAAGAATGGATGAGATACCTGAGAACAGTGGACAGTTGTTTGCGCCATTCCATCGTTTCCTTTTAGAACGTGGAATTTATTTAGGCCCAAGCGGATATGAGGTTGGTTTCGTTTCTGCGGCGCACAGCGAAGCAGATATTGATAAAGCAATTGTCGATTTTTGCGACGCCTTAGATCACGTCTATAACAAATAAATTCCAATCGCATATGCAAGAAAGGGGAGCTCTCGTAAAGCTTCCCTTTGCTTTTCTTTTGGTAAATAAGTAAGCCCGGCTTGAATAGCCAAAGCCATAATTCCAACATAAAAAGTTGTAGGGAGGAAGAGATGTCCGATCAGAATAAATATCAACGCGAAGAATAAGGTGAGGTTGTTTCCAATCAAGTGTGGAACAGTTTCAACGTTCCCAAAATCTTCCGATCGCTGTACAAAATCAATGCAAAGTGATAATGCGAGTGTTGTAAAAAACACACTGCCGCCTAACTCAAAAATCTCTTTGGTGTCAGGAATAGCAACGAGAATAGACCAACACAAAGCAACAGTGAGGTTTTTAAGCAAGGGTGTTTTTCTGAAGGAAAATTTATGTTGAAGAAAATAGAGTGTTGTTAAGAGTGATACTACAATCATTAAAACCGAATGAATGTTCGGTGAGATGGAGAGCATACCAGCAATAACCAAAAGTGGCAGCCAATGCGCGGCTTTGTGAAGCGTTCTTGAAAACCAATAGCTGTACAATACGGCAATGGATAAAAACAAGTTTTCAAAGTTGGTGTCAGGATTTGCTCTTTCAAGCAAAAAAAATGAGGCGCCCCCAAGACACAAACTCTGCACGAAGGTAATGATCACTACTATTGGTTTTTAATTATGTAAAGCACCACTCCAGTCACAGAACCAACGACGCCACTGAGAGCACCGCGAATCATTTTTCTTGAGCGTGCAGGAGGTTCAAATCCTTCAGCATACAAATCATTGTATTTGAAATTAGGGTCGGACATATACTTTTCACGAATCTTTATTTTTCCCACATATTGTAAGGCGGCATAAGTGATAGGCGGTACGATTAAGATCATGAGTCCATCGCCAACTAAATAACCGGCAACACTGCATAACGTAAATCCGATTGCAGCGACATGTCTTGCTTTAAAGTTCTTTCTTGAATCTCCAGAACCTGCTAAATACACTCGCATCTCCTCTGGAGTATAATAATCGCCAAGCATGGTATCTTGGTAATAGAGCACTTGTTCTTTACTGCCGTTGGCTAAACTGAAAATTTCACTTTTATTCAATTCAATGGCGCGCGTTTTTTCTTTTCCGAATAAATTCTTTTTCTGTTCGTAGATATAGATCATTCCGTCCTTCTCTTCCCAAAGTGTATTCTCTAGAATTGAACCGTTCATGAGTAGCACTTTTCCTTGCTGCACTTGTGAGTGAGTAACGAATGGAAGGGTTAATAGGAAAACAATAAACGCCCGTTGCAAGATATGGTTCATGGTTGAAGGTTTAAAAGCATTCAAAGATAGGATTAAAAGGTATGAGCTATTGACACTACCGAAATTTTACCGCTAAACTGTTTTCGAATAACATGGAAAGCGCTTTCCAGCGTTGCACCCGTTGTGATAACGTCGTCTACAATGAGCAGGTGATCCGTGTAGGAAGGGATTGTAATGCCAACTTCAAAATCAATTTTCCGGCTGTTCATGCGTTCCATTCGGTTGCCTTTTGTTGCCCCTTTTCCATGAGATTGCTTTCTGAGTACTTTTAAAATGGGAAGATTGGTTTCCTCTGAAATTCCTTCACACAAAACTTGAGCTTGGTTATAGCCACGCTCGCGTTCTTTGTTGATGTGAATCGGAATTGGCACAATGAAGTCCACATCTTTCAACCAAATTGTAGAAGCAATACGTTTTCCCATTTCTCTTCCAAAGAAATTTCCTACCTGCATGTTCTTTTTATATTTCAGCTCATGAATGGCACGCTGCTCAATGCTTTTTGGTTGAAAAAAGTACAGTGCTTGGACACTGTATAGGTTCATTCTGAAGCCCAACTGCAGATAGAGTGAATTCTTCTTTCGGAAGAAGTGATTGGTGTGGTGAAGGTATTGCTGACAATAGAAGCAGACCCCCGCCTCTTTTGAAGTTAAGCTGCGGTTGCAAGCACTGCACACGCGGGGGAACCAACAGTTCAATAGAATATTCGAAATCTTTCTCATAATTATGGCGCTAAGATGAAAAATGAAGATTAAATTTGCCGCCTATGATTATTCAGGTTTTAAAGTCGAAAATTCACCGAGTAACTGTAACTGAGGCAGATGTGAATTATATAGGTAGCATAACAATAGATCCAATTCTATTGGAAGCAGCGAATATGATCGAAGGAGAGCGCGTTCAAGTATTGAATTGTGCTAACGGTGAGCGCCTTGAGACCTACATCATTGTTGGTGAAAGAGGAAGCGGAGTAATATGCCTAAACGGCCCTGCTGCCCTGAAGTGCACAGTAGGTGATATTGTGATTGTTTGTTCTTATGCTCACCTCGAATTCGAAGAAGCAAAGACGTTCAAACCTTGGGTTATTTTCCCAAATACAGAAACGAATACGCTCGTTTAATTCAGCGCTTTTTTAGTGAAGTTTGGGAAGTACGTTGGCTTCCCTTTTTCATTTTTCAAAAAGAAATCATAGAGTTCTGTTGTTCGAAACATTCTTTCCAAAGTGCCGTGGTCGTGGGTTTCAAAAACGGTAAACTTTACATTTTTCGTATCGCAAGATTTTATTCGCTCAACAATCTCATAAGATTCTCCAAAAGGTACTGCGCGATCCAATTTGCCATGCGCAACCCAAACAGGTATGGTAGCAAGTTTACATGCATCTTTTGATTTGCCACCGCCGCAAAATGCTCCAACTGCACAAAATTTCTCAGGGTATTTCCCAGCGGTATGCAATGAACCATAACCACCTAAACTCATACCTGTTATCGAAATTCGATTGGTGTCAATGCGATGTGTTTTTGCTAATTCATTCAAGCAAGAAATAACTTTATCGGGGTTCCAAGATTCACCTTTGTTTACTTGAGGAGCAATAATAATCGCTGGGAATTTTCTGCCCTTTTCAACTTCTGCAATGAGACCGTATTTTCTAACTAAATCAAGGTCGGTTCCACTTAAGCTACGTCCGTGCAAGAAAACAAACACGGGCCAAAGACTATCTTTATTCGCGTTATAATTTTCCGGTTCATAGCACCAGTAATGATAGTCAGCACGGTTGTTTTCAACTCGAAATAATTTCGACTTTTGGCCAAATGCAAAACTTGCAATAACGACAAAGAATAGTGTGATTTTTATTTTCATTCTAGTACAAAGCTAAATATTTTATTTCCTCTTGCGGGTTGAATAATTCGATTGTCCCAAGCAATTGGCGATGATTCGAATATACATCCCATGTCCTGAGAAAAGATTACCTCCCCAGTAATTCCATCAATGAGTAATACAAATCCGTTTACCGTTGGAACATACAGTGTAGGGTAACCAGATTGATCATAAAGGGCAATCGGAGAGACCCAGCTGTATCGTGACAGAGGAACTTCAAATATTTGAGCACCTGTGCTTTTGTTAATGGCCACGACCATGCCTGCAGCATGCTCGTCGGTTCTTGAAAAGACTGTGTAAATAATATTTTCTGCCTTTTCTTTTCCTAGCAATGGTGTCGAAAGCATACCGCCGTTGTTGACTTTTGCACCAATAGAGGAGTAGCATTTTTTTTCGAATCGCCACACTTCTTTTCCTGTTAGACCATTCAATTTTCTTAAATAGCCAAAACCTTCTGCTCCTTGTTTGTCTACTTCATTTCCAATGAAGATATATGGAACTTCGTTTTCAATTGAAATTACAGGGGAGGCATCAGAGTCATCTACGTTGAAAAAATGCCAGCGTGGTTTCATATTTCGCAAATCGGCGCAAATAACATTTCCGCCGTTGTCGGTGAAATATCCGAGTTGCTTGTATGCACTGGGACTTGACTCTATACCTTGGTAACGCGATTCAGAAAGTTTGTATCTGAATTGTTCTATTTTATTGAATAAATTCTTGCTAAAATCGTGGCGATAAATAACACCCGATTCCGTTGGCCAAATCACAGTGGAGCTTGTGGTGTCTATTAAAGGAGAGGCATCGCAAGCCCCCCATTTTCTATATGAGAAGGCCGAAGGCAAGAATTCTTCATGTAAGAGCGTTCCTTTTTTTAAATGAAAAACGCGCCACGCCATTTGTCCTCTGTGTGGAATTCCATGTCCAACATAAAGCAAATCTTTGTTCTTAGGATCAATGCTTGGAGTGCCTTTGATTGGGTTTCTAATGGAAAGGTGAGGGCGAGTTTCAATACCTGTCTCGAAATCTAAGAAATAGATGTTTCCAGATAACGAAATTTGAATGATCTCTTTCAGTTCGTTCCTACTCAGGAACTCTGCTTTGAGCCCTGCCAATTGTTGTATTTCACTTTTATTCCAATTAACCACTAAGGGTTGGCCGGTCCATCCAGCGCCACCGCCCCAATAACCAAAACTGCCACGCATAGAATCAACGGCCGTTTTAAATTCCCAATCCATGCGGACTGTTTTTGGTCTTGTTTTTACTTTTCCTCGAACGGGAGAGTTACGCTGGTTTCCACCTCTGAAGGTGAAAATGCCGTTTGGATTTTCCTCGTCTTTTTCGAAATACAATTTATCAATTACAGTTACCGAAGTGTCCAATGATTCTAAAACAAAAGTTGAGTCAATACTGTCTCTGAAATAAACAATTTCCTTTTTTTTAATTTCTTCTTTTTCTGGAGGAGCAACAGTTACTTGAGGCGGCTTATTGTTGCAAGAGTAAAGCGCTATTCCAATAAGAAATAAACAAAGTCTACGGTTATTCACGTTTATCATTTAATTCATGCAAAGATAGTTACTGGGCTTCTACTAAATTTGCATTCAAATAAACACGACCTATGAGCGCTTGGGAGAACACTGCGGAGTTTGCGAAGATGAAAGATGAGTCTAATCCGTTAAAAGCATTTCGTGATGAATATTTCATTCCGAAACACAACGGAAATCCCATGCTGTACTTCACGGGTAATTCACTTGGTTTGCAGCCTAAGGGTGTGAAGGAATATTTACTTCAAGAATTAAGTGATTGGGAGAAGTTCGGTGTGGAAGGGCATTTCGATGCGAAACGTCCGTGGTTCAGTTATCATGAAGTGTTAACCGATTCGTTGACTCGTATTGTTGGAGCAAAGACTTCGGAGGTAGTTGCCATGAATCAGCTTACGGTGAATTTGCATTTAATGCTGATTAGTTTTTATCGTCCTTCAGGAAAGCGCAACAAGATTTTATTTGAGCACAAACCTTTTCCTTCCGACAGATATGCTTTTGAATCTCAAGCCAAACTGCACGGATTGAATCCTGAAGATGTTTTAATTGAAATGCAACCGCGTGAAGGAGAGGTATTACTGCGTGAAGAAGATATTCTTGCTAAGATTAGCGAATTGGGTGAAGAGCTTGCAGTTGTTTGTTTCGGTGCGGTGAACTATTTCAGCGGACAATATTTTAATTGCGAATCACTTGCGAAGGCAGGACATGCTGTGGGTGCGAAAGTCGGATTGGACTTAGCTCATGCAGCAGGAAATATTGATTTGAAACTACACGATTGGGACATTGATTTCGCCTGTTGGTGCAGTTATAAGTATTTGAATAGCGGTCCGGGCGGAGTGTCTGGAGTATACGTGCATGAACGTCATCATGGAGAAGAAGTCTTGCGACTTGCCGGTTGGTGGGGGAACAAGGCAGAGACAAGATTTTTGATGCAGAAGAATTTCGACCCCACACATTCTGCAGAGGCTTGGCAAATGAGCAATGCTCCTGTGTTGAGCATGGCTGCCCATCGCGCCGCTTTAGATTTGTATGATCGCACGTCGATGGATGAATTGCGCGCACAGTCTAAAGAGCTTACGGCTTATTTAGAATTTATTTTCGATGACTTGAAAGCAAAGGGTGTTCCTGTTGAACAACTGACTTCGCGCAATGAGAATGAAAGAGGCTGCCAGCTTTCAATTCGTTTGGAAGGAAGAACAAAAGATTTTGTGGGTGTGTTAGCGAAGGAGGGCGTAGTCGTTGACTGGCGCGAACCCGATATCATTCGAATGGCACCTGTTCCGATGTACAATTCTTTCCAAGATATCTATTCATTTGGAAAAGTGATGGAGAGAATTTACGGGGTAAGTTAATTCGAGCCGAATAAGACTTTGCTCGACTCGTAAAGGAGCTTCAATGCTCCAATAAGCATAACGAGTGCAAATCCGAATTTCACTTTCGCAATGGGAATATTGTGCGCGAATTTACTTCCGAAGAGCGCACCTGAAATAAAACCGGCTCCAATCAGAAGCGCAGCTGTGGTGTTCACGTTTCCTTGTTTGTAGTAATGCATAACTGCCAGAAATCCCACTGGTAAAAGCAACACGGCTAAGCTTGTTCCCTGTGCTTGCAATTGGGTATAACCGAGAAAGTAAACCAATGCAGGAACAATAATAAGTCCCCCTCCAACACCAACAAATCCGCTTAGCATTCCCGAGGCCATGCCAATAGCGAGAAGCAAGAAAACAACGTATGCAGTAATTTCCATTTTCATAAACTGTGGGTGAAAGTTAGGCTTATTTTTAATTGTTCAACTTCAAACTTCCCTTATTTTTGTTCCACATAAATTGAAAACAATGAATTTTCCAGCTGAATTAAAGTACACAAAAGACCACGAGTGGGTTCGCATTGAAGGCGATATTGCTACTGTTGGCGTTACAGATTTCGCACAAAGCGAATTGGGTGATATCGTTTTTGTTGAAATTGAGACTCAAGGTGAAAGTCTTGAAGAACATGCAATCTTCGGAACAGTTGAGGCGGTTAAGACCGTGAGTGATTTGTTCATGCCAGTTTCAGGAACTGTGATTGAAGTGAATGCTGGATTGGAAGCTGATCCTGCGCACGTAAACAACGATCCATACGGAGCCGGTTGGATGATTAAAGTGAAATTATCGGAAGGAGCAGATTTAAGCTCATTGATGGACGATGCTGCTTATGAAGCAATGGTGGGTTAATCTTCCAAAAAAATATTGGACAACTGCTCACATTTTGTGGGCAGTTGTTGTTTTCGGCCTACATGCCATGTCTAGTAAGTCATTTCCAAAAATTTCTTTTTGGGAAAATTTAGGTCCAGATAAAATTGTTCATGCCTTTTTGTTCTTTGTTGGAACAGCCTTCGCGGTTTTTTCTGGTTGGAAGGAATATAAGTCTTTATTAGTTTGGGGTTGCGCGGGTGTCCTTTTAGAATATTATCAATTCTTTTGCACCACTGATCGTTTTTTTGATTGGTACGATGTTATGGCTGATGTTATTGGTGTTCTAATTGCCCAGCCTCTCTCAACAAGAATAGTTTCCAATTGAGGATAAAATTCTTGATTTTTTCTCGTCTTGGCTTCCCGATAGAACGATGTAGTTTACCTCTGAATTTTGAAGTTCCAACTTGTATTTTTCGAATAGCCTTAATCTCTCAGATGGATCAGGGGCACTTCTCAGCGGATCCTCTTCCCATTCAACATCGGGCGCACACAAAAAATGAATGTCCATTTTTTGGGAAGGAAAAATTTCAAGTTCGGGTAATTTCAATTTAAAAACTTCATTATTCCAAATTCGCAGAACGAAAATATCGGTGTCGAAGATTTGATAAAGATTCCGACGGCTCCGACTGAGAAGTTCGCATTGAACTTCAATAATCTGCTTGAAATGGTCTTCGCTTACTTGAACTATATTTTGTTCTTCAAGATACGTTCGAGCAAATTCGGCTATGTACACAGAATCAGGAAGCTCGTTTGCAAGCCAATGAGAAAGTGTTGTTTTTCCGCTTGATTCTGGTCCTGTGAATGCAATGCGCATTGGATACTTTGTTGTTACTTTGCAAAGATGTCAAATACTGAGCGACTCTCCTCAAAAATTAAGCAACGCGATTTCAAGTTGAATGCGTTGTTGGAACTCACAGAGGCTATTAACGCAAATAGCTCTGAAGAGGATTTGATTGCTCAATTTCAAAATATTGTACAAACACATTTAGGAATTGAAAAGTTGGCTCTTTTTGTTAAACGCGAAGATTGGCAATGCCTTCTTCAATACGGTGAGATGAATGTTACGGAATTTGTCATTCCTGCCGATGATTTTTTCTTAACGAACAAAGGTGTTGCGCTATCGGAAGATGCTTCACACGAGTCTTATGATGTAGTTATTCCGGTAATGCACAATGATCAACCACTTGCTATAGCGCTCGCTGGAGATAATGCTGAAGATGCACGAGTAATGAGTCCGACAGTGAAGCACATGCGCTTCTTGCAAACACTGACTTCAGTGTTGAGCGTTGCGCTTGAGAACAAAAGGCTGCTGACCAATTTGGTTCAACAAGAAAGATTGAAGAAAGAGTTGGAATTAGCTGCGGAAATGCAGCATTTGCTTTTGCCAAGTCGTTTTCCAGATACCCCTGCATGGAATGTTCAAGGGATATATAGAGCTCATCAGCAGGTTGGTGGTGATTACTATGACGTGTTTCAAATCAATGAACACGAATGGGTCTTTTGCTTAGGAGATGTTTCGGGTAAAGGAATGCCTGCGGCTTTTTTAATGTCGAATTTCCAAGCATACGTTCGAAACGCGTTCGAAGAGAAACGCCCCGATTTATCGATTCTCGCGAACAAGCTTAACAATCGCGTTTGGGATGCCGCGCAAGGAGAGAAGTTCATCACCTTTTTCTTAGCTGTCTATAATTCGAAAATTCAAGAGTTGGAATACGTGAACTGCGGACACAACGCACCTGTCTTCAAAACAGGTGATGGAATCAAACATTTCGGAGCGACAGCAATTGGTTTGGGAATGCTTCCTGAATTGCCAAAGGTGAATTCAGTTAAACTTGAAATTCATTCGGAAGATGTGCTCCTAGGCTATACAGATGGACTTGTTGAAGTGAACAATGCCGAAGGAGATTATTTCGAAATGGAAGGCATTGAAAAAAATCTAATTGGAACACACGCCAAAGATGTTTGCATGGCAGTTGAAACAGCAGCGAATAATTTCAGAGACGAATGTCTATTCAACGATGACGTTGCAATTCTTGCTATTTGCTGGAAATAGCATTTTCTTTTTTCTTTATGTGGAAGAGGTCCATTGCGACGAGTATTCCAATGAATCCCCAAAATGGAACCGATGCTTTATCTGTGTCTAAGTAATTGTTCAATGTCCCGTGAACGAAGTAGGTGAGGAGCCCCAAGAATGCGCTAATGATAATAACACGATGTTCTTTTTCAACGGCGGAATAGAACAGCTTAAAACCGAGATTTAGCGTGTAAACGAAAATTGAAATGAATAGCAGCATTCCCAAAACACCTTGTTCGGCTAATGGTCCGAGATACTCGCTGTGTGCATTTCCTCCATCGCCGTTATTCGTGCTTATGATCGTTCTGTCTTTCGCTTGTTGAAAGGGCGCGTAAACAAATTGATACGTCCCAGGTCCCCAGCCGGTAATGGGTCTTCTTTGGAACATTTCCATGGCACAATGCCAGCGGTTCAAACGTTCCAAATTCGAAGCGTCTGAAGACACATTCGAAATAGATGAAACGTGCTCATCTAATTTATCACTGCTCTCTTGCTTGTTCTGTCCAAGTTCTTGTTGAATGTTGTCCCACGAAAAAAGCAATATGCTACCGAAAATAACGGTTCCATATAAAACGTATTTCAAGGGAACACGAAGCATCATGACAATGAAAATTCCGAATGCTACCACCACAGAAACCCATGCGGCACGGGTGTATGATAGAACCAACCCAACGGTTAGAATGAAGAGCGCAGAATAAATAAGGAAGGTCACAAGCGGACTTTTCTTTTTCACGAAGAGCAAACCAATTCCAACCGGAAAGAACATGGCTAGCACGGCACCGTAGCTCGTGTGATCCTTGAACAAAGGTTCCATAACCCAGTGTGCACTTTCTTTATCGAAATTGAATTGGGCGTGTCTTGTAACTGTGTAAATAATGACAATGCACAATGGCGCTAGGTAGCTCGCAAAGAATTTTTTTATGTTGGAAAGGTCTTGGAAGAGATGAGCGCCTAACAAATAAAAACCTGAAATAAACCAAAGGCGTGTTGCTATGAATTTGAATGAAACCAAAGGGTACTCGCTCGTTACTGCTGTGAAAACCATCCACAACAAATAAGCCCCAATGATGTATGTAAACGGATGGCTGAAAATTCTTCGGTCTACACTTTTTCCTGAAAGAATTTTGAAAATCATGAGAAGCAGAAGCGCTGCAATAATCGGCTCGGTAGGCAAATACATGCCAATGTGCGCCACTTCCATTTCTTCTAGGTTAATGCTCAGCGGAGTTGCCATTACACTGAAAAACCAAACCCATTCAATTTTATGAATAGCTAACCATAGGGCAAACAATGCCGCGGGTAATATGAAGAGAAGGTATAGTTCAAACGCTACAGCAATGCCTTGCGTTAGAGCGAATATGCTTCCCCAAAAAATAATGGGTTTATTTTGAATGAATGCTGTGAAGGATTTCACTGCTTACGCCTTTTTCAACTTTTCAATATTGTCGCGTACTAATATCACAACCACACCAAAGACGAAAGTGGCCATGGCGCTAACCACAACAATGAGCCATCTGATAGGGTAAGATTTTTTATCTGCTGCTGCTGCCTTATCCACTACAAGGTGAGAAGAGATATCCGACTCAACATCAATTTTCATGAGGTCGTATCGCTTTCTTAAAATCTGCATCTTCTCATATCCACCATCAATCTCACTTTCAATCTTCTTGTAGCGAGTTCCGTACTTCGAAAGGAAGTCCATCTGCACTTTAATTTCTTGCGCGCGATCAGGATGTCCTTCAACGATAGCTGTTCCGTATTGTTCGGTCAAATAAGCAATTTGGTCCTTGTAGCTGTACACTCCTTTTTCTTGGAGATACTGCATAGAGTCTTCCAATACTTTAATTTCATTTTGAAGGGTCTCCAAAGAAGATTTGGCATACAAGAAAGCAGACATGGCACGGTCGCTTCGCATTTGGTTGCTCACAGAGTCTGTCAATTGAGCTATGTCGTTCGCAATGTCACGAGCGCGTTCCGGAGATGCGTCGAGTACGGTTATTTCAATGGATCCAAATCGAGTTAAATCGGCAGATACGTTTTCGTTGTATTCCTTTCCAATTAAAGTATTAGCGCCGCGATCAGTTTTGGCAATGTCATAGACTTCCCACAAATTATACTTTTCAATAATTCGACCTCGAACCTGATCAGAATTAATAATCTGCATTAAACGCTCCGCATCTTCTTCTTCCCCATAAGCAAGTACGTCAGATTTCTTCACATCTTCTAATAGTTGCTCCCCGAAGCTGTGTTGTTGAGAGGCGAAAAGCACAACGGTACTTTTGTATTTTTCAGTAATTAGGAAAGAAGCTGCCGCAGAAATGATAGCTGCTGCCGCTGTTACTATAAACAGATGTTTTCTCCACTTGAAGACAACAACTAAAAGATTCGAAGAATTAAGAGATTCTTCAGAATTATTTCCTTGATTATTCATGCTTTGGTCAATGATGGTGCAAAAGTAAGGTCTTTTGCAAGCGGTTCGAACTGCTAAAAGGAGTTTGCACGGAATTATTGCCCAGCCCACGTTTTTCAAGACGAAAAATAAAAAATGGCAATTCAAGACATTTTTCAGTAGAAAATTGGACTTCCTGTATTACTTTTGCGCCCGAAATTCAACCTGAATACATCTTTCTATGTCAACTCAAAATGGTAAAGTAGTTCAAATTATTGGCCCTGTGGTAGATATCTCTTTCCCTGCCGGTCAAAAACTTCCAAACATCCTAGATGCCCTTGCTATCAAGCGTGCTGGCGCAGATGATCTAATCCTAGAGTGCCAAAAGCACGTGGGTGAAGACACTGTTCGTGCCATCGCAATGGATGCAACGGAAGGTCTTCAAAGAGGTGCTGAGGTTGTGGCTTTAGGTCGCACCATCACAATGCCTGTTGGAGATCAAATCAAAGGTCGCTTGTTCAACGTTGTTGGAAAAGCTATCGATGGTATCGGAGAAGTAAGCAACGAAAACGGTAATTCAATTCACCGTGCTGCTCCACGTTACGAAGATTTGTCAACTGCTACTGAAATCCTTTTAACAGGTATTAAAGTAATTGACTTGATTGAGCCTTACTCAAAGGGTGGTAAAATCGGATTGTTCGGTGGTGCCGGAGTAGGTAAGACCGTATTGATCATGGAGTTGATCAACAACATTGCAAAAGCATACACAGGTCTTTCTGTATTTGCTGGTGTTGGTGAGCGTACTCGTGAAGGAAATGACTTGTTACGCGAGATGATCGAGTCTGGCGTTATTAAATATGGCGATGCATTCGTGCACGAAATGGAAAAAGGCGGATGGGACGTATCTAAAGTAGATATGCAAGCCCTTGCTGATAGCCAAGCGACATTGGTATTCGGACAAATGAATGAGCCTCCTGGAGCACGTGCGCGTGTTGCATTGAGCGGTCTTTCAGTTGCTGAGTACTTCCGTGATGGAGATGAGCAATCAGGTGGACGTGATATCCTTTTCTTCATTGATAACATCTTCCGTTTCACCCAAGCAGGTTCTGAGGTATCGGCTCTTTTAGGTCGTATGCCATCTGCGGTAGGTTACCAACCAACATTGGCTTCTGAAATGGGAGCTATGCAAGAGCGTATCACTTCTACTAAGAGAGGATCTATCACTTCGGTTCAAGCGGTATACGTACCTGCGGATGACTTGACTGACCCTGCTCCAGCGACAACCTTCGCTCACTTGGATGCAACAACAGTATTGAGCCGTAAGATTGCCGAGTTAGGTATTTACCCAGCAGTAGATCCATTGGATTCTACTTCTCGTATCTTAACTCCAGCTATCGTTGGTGACGAGCACTACCGTTGCGCGCAACGCGTAAAGGGTATCCTACAACGTTACAAAGAATTACAAGATATTATTGCGATCTTGGGTATGGACGAATTATCTGAAGACGATAAATTGTCGGTATTCCGCGCTCGTAAAGTGCAGCGTTTCTTGTCTCAGCCATTCCACGTGGCAGAGCAGTTCACCGGTATCCCAGGGGTGTTGGTTCCAATTGAAGAAACAATCAAAGGTTTCAACATGATCCTAGACGGAGAGTGTGATGAGTATCCAGAAGCTGCTTTCAACTTGAAAGGTACCATCGAAGAGGCTATTGAAGCTGGTAAGAAAATGTTGGCTGAATCTAAGAATTAATAGCAATTATGCGCGTTGAAATAATTACCCCAGAAACCGTACTCTTCCAAGGTGAAGCAGAATATGTTTTCCTTCCAGGAAGTTCAGGTGGATTGGGAATCTTGAACAACCACGCCCCTTTAATTTCTTCATTGAAAAAAGGAAGCGTGCGTGTGAAAGATGCTCAAGGCAAAGAATTGACTTTTGATGTGCTTGGCGGTACCGTAGAGGTATTGAACAACCAAGTAATGGTTTTAGCTGAATAATACTTCCCATCGGGAAGAACAATCTAACGTTATGAATATTGAACAACTCAACACCGGCTCTCTAACAGGAGAGTTAAAGGTGACTCTTGAACCTATTGATTACAACGAAACTTACGAAACGGCTCTTAAGACCTACCGTAAGCGCGTTGAATTACCAGGATTTCGTAAAGGTGCAGTTCCTGCTTCTTTGGTCAAACAACGTTTCGGAAAGTCTTTGCTTGCCGATGAAATAAACAGAATGTTGCAAGAGGCAATCGGAAACTATGTTTCTGAGAACAAACTTGAGTTATTAGGTAGCCCAATTCCAAAAGAAGGTGATGATGTTGGTGATTGGGACAACCCTTCAACTTTCACATTCACTTATGAAATTGGATTTGCTCCAACGTTCGATTTGAATTTAGACAAGTCAAAAACCTTCACAAAGTTGGAAGTTGATGTGAACGAAGAGCTTATCTCTCGTCAAATGAAAGAGTATGCGCGTCGTCACGGTCAGCTTTCTAAACCAGAAGTTACTGAGTCTGAAGACATGATCATGGCAGAGATTGTTGAGTTGAATGCAGACGGCTCAGTGAAAGAAGGTGGTGTTACAAACAAGACTTCTATCTTTTTAGAATACATCAAAGACGAAGCGACTAAAGGTTTGTTTGTTGGAAAGAACATGGGTGAGAGCGCAGTAGTAGATCCGTTCATGTTGAACAGCGATCACGAAGATCTTTCTCGCATGTTAGGTGTTACTCATCACGAGCTTCACCACATCGATTCTAAATTCCAAGTGACCATCTCTGAAATCATGCGCATGCAACCAGCAGAGTTGAATCAGGAATTATTCGATAAGTTATTCGAGCCAGGAACAGTAACTTCTGAAGAGCAAATGAAAGATCGCGTGAAAGCGGACTTAGCAGCTATGTTCGAGAAGGATTCTGAATGGATGTTCAAGCGTGATTTCGCGAAGGATATCGTAGATATGGTTTCTATTGAATTGCCAGACGAGTTCCTTAAGCGTTTCATTATCATGACCAACGAAAAGCCAATCGAAATGGCTCAGTTGGAAATGGAGTACCCTGGATATGCAAACGGTTTGAAGTGGCAGTTGATTGAAAATAAAATCATCAAAGAAAACGAAATCAAAGTATCGGTTGACGATGCAATGGATTACGTGAAAGCTTCTTTGGTAGATCGTTTCAAATCTTATGGCATGCCTGTAGATGAAGAGCGCCTAGATCAATTGGCGAAGCAAACACTTGCGAAGCAAGAAGAAGCTAAGAATGTTTACGATATGTTGTATGAAGATGGTGTAATGAAAGTTGTTCAAGCGAACTGTTCAGTGAAAGTTGAGCGTTTGGCTTACGAAGATTTCAGACATCGTGCTCAGCACTAATTAGAAATATTAGAAAAAGAAAAACCTCGGAACTTCCGAGGTTTTTTTATGTATTGAAAATCAATCTTTAATTTTGAATCAGAGATATCTTTTCTAAGATTTCTGAAATCTCACGCTTTGCAGCAACAATCTTTTTCTCAATTTCTTTGCGCATCCCTTCAGCACCTTTACCGGTGAAGATACCCATGTTGTTTTCATAAGATTTGATGTCGCCTTTCAACTTATCAATCTTATCACGCAAAATCATTTTCTCTCTGCTAAGCCCTTTGTCACCAGTTGACTTGATCGTCTCAATGCGCGACTTGTAGCGAGTCATGTCAGCTTCTTTGCGGTCAGCATTCAACTTGCCATACTTATCGTCGAAGGCAGCTTTGTGACGTGCTTGCATTTTCGCATATTGCTCACGAGGAACGTGTCCTAGTGCCTGCCAACGTTCGTTGAATAAACGAAGCATAGACAAGTCTTCATTTTTATTTCCAGAAAGAGGTGTGTTTTCAATTTCAGTAAGCAAAGCTTCCTTCAATTTTAAATTCTCTTCTTGAATTCCTGTTAACTCTCCGAAATGCTCTTTCTTTCTTTGGAAGAAAACATCACACGCAGAGCGGAAGCGCTGCCATAACTTTTGCTCTTCTTTCGGATCAGCACCACCCACTTGTTTCCACTTGTCTTGAAGTTTCTTAATTCCTTCAGTGGCTAGTTTCCAATCGCTACTGTCTTGAAGCATCTTCGCGTCATTGATGATGGACTCTTTCGCTTTTTTGTTTTTCTCGTAAACCTCTTTGCGAGATTCAAAATAAGTACTACGCTTAGTGAAGAACAAATCACACAATCCGCGGAACTCTTGCCAAATTTCTTCGTTCTCTTTTTTCTTAACCCAACCAATGGTTTTCCATTCTTCTTGAAGTTTTAAAACTTCTTCCGTCCACTTGTTCCAACTGTTACTTTGAGAAAGATCCAATTCAAGAATCTCTTTCATGCGTTGAATAAGCAAAGTCTTCTTCGAAAGGTTCTCATTGCTACTCGCACTCAATGCGTCGTAGTGTGCTTGAATGCGCTCTTGTTCAACGCGAAGAATTCCGAAGAAATCGTCGCCCATTTTTTGGAACGTTTCTTTCGGTGAAGGACCAATTTGCATCCATTCGCGTTGAAGCTTGCGAACTTCAACTTCCAATTCGTTTATCGATTCAATAGCAGAAAGTCCTTTCGCTAATTCCATCAACTCTTCTTTCAACTTTTGGTTCACTTTTAAATCGTTAGCCTGAAGTTCTTTGTAGATGTTAATGTGATAGAAAAAATCTTGATTCGCTTTGTGCCAACGATCAATTAATGCAGGGTATTTGTCTCCTGGTACATCACCAGTGTTGTCCCAGTATTCTTTAATTTCTTTTTGAAGAGAAAAAGCTTTTCCAATATTTTCTTCGTTCTTGGAAAGTCGCTCCATGCGATCACACAAGTCAGATTTTATTTCGAAGTTTCTTGAACGCTCTTGTGCAAGCGCCTTTCCAGCTATTTGAATTTTGTCTTCGTATTCTTTCAATAATTCTTGAAGAGAACCTTCCAATTCATGCGGAGTGTAAACAAAATCTACTTCAGCACCTTCTGCATTTTCAGCTTTGAATTGTTCCCATTGCAACTGACGCTCTTTCACGCTTTCTGCCTTCCAATTACTGCGAATGTTTTTTACTTGATCACGCACCAACATAATATCTTCAGCTTGAAGCAAGTCGCGCAATTGGCCTATTAATTCCTCTTTCATTTTTAATTCTTCGAATCTCTCACAAATTTAACAAAGAAATCTCATAATTCCTTTCAACATTTCACGCTTAACCTACTATTATTTCTAATTTAGAAAAATGCAAAATGATGCGCCAATAGACCTAGCCAAATGCCGATTGAAAATTCAGCGGTATTGCGACAAAGCCGAGCGTGCGCCATTCGATGTAGAGAAGAAACTCATTCAATACGGAGTGTGGCAAAACGATAGACAAGTCATAATGGCTGAACTTATTTCATTAAACCTTTTGAGCGAATCACGTTTTGCTTCAGCTTTTGCACATGACCACTTTGAATTTCGAAAGTGGAGTAAGCGGAAAATTGAATTGCATTTGAAAGCAAAACGTGTTTCTTCCCGAAACATTCAAGATGCTATTCGAAATCTTCCCTGTGAAGGTGATGCATTGCAAATAAGAGCGCTACTTCCTTCCCTGCAGAAAAAATATGAAAAGAAAGGCAGGTTGAAAAATCAATATGCCGCGAAAGCCCTTATTCGAAAAGGTTTTCAAACGGAAGAAGTATTTAAAGTGCTTCGCGAGTCGAGTGAAAGTTTTGACACGTTTTTAGATTAATTGACGTACTTTTGCGCTATAAAATTTCATTCCAGATGGCGATAACAATTGACGCGATCAACGAACTGAAAGAGCGCACGAGAGCGCTCGGGAGGTATCTTTGACGTGGAGGTAAAACTCCTACAAATTCGTGAAGACGAAAAACTAACACAAGACCCCGACTTTTGGAACGATCCGAAAAAAGCCGAGGCAACCATGAAGCAAATCCGCAACAAGAAATTGTGGACAGATGCTTATCAAAAATGTCAATCTGCGGTTGACGACACCCAAGTGCTTTATGAATTTTTCAAGGAAGGCGAAGTAGACGAGAGCGAACTCGATGAGCAATATAAACTTGCATCAACCGAGCTCGAGGAACTTGAGTTTAAAAACATGCTTTCTGCTGAAGAAGATAACTTAAGCGCTGTTCTTCAAATCACTGCTGGTGCAGGTGGTACAGAGAGTTGCGATTGGGCAAGTATGCTCATGCGCATGTACATCATGTGGGGTGAAAAGAGTGGCTACAAAGTAAAAGAACTCGATCTTCAAGAAGGAGACGTTGCAGGTGTAAAACAATGCACGCTCGAATTCGAAGGTCCGTTTGCATTTGGTATGTTGAAAGGTGAAAACGGTGTGCATCGCTTGGTGCGTATTTCTCCGTTCGACTCTAACGCGAAACGTCACACCTCTTTCGTGAGTGTATATGTTTATCCGCTTGTAGACGACACCATTGATATTCACATCAATCCGGCAGATATTTCTTGGGACACATTCCGTTCAGGAGGTGCAGGTGGACAAAACGTAAACAAGGTTGAAACCGGTGTGCGTTTGAAACACAAGCCTTCAGGAATCATCATCGACAACACCGAGACGCGGTCACAACTTCAAAACAAAGAAAAGGCTTTGCAATTGCTGAAGTCACAATTGTTTGAAGCCGAGTTGGCGAGACGTCACGCTGCACGCGACGAGATTGAAGCAGGGAAAAAGAAAATCGAATGGGGTTCACAAATTCGTAACTACGTTATGCAACCATACAAATTGGTGAAGGACGTTCGCACGGGTGAAGAAACCAGCGATGTAGAAAAAGTAATGAATGGTGAAATAGATAATTTCTTGAAAGCATTTTTAATGGGACAAGGAAAAGGAGTTCAGCATTCCGATAACGACGATTTATAATTTAACACATAACGATCATGGAAAATTTTCGTATTGAAAAAGACACAATGGGCGAAGTAAAAGTGCCCGCTAATGTTTATTGGGGAGCACAAACAGAGCGCTCTAGAAATAATTTTAAAATAGGACCAGAGTCAAGCATGCCGAGAGAAATAGTGAAAGCTTTCGGTACATTGAAAAAGGCTGCGGCTCACGCCAACTGCGAATTAGGAGTTTTGCCTGTAGAAAAGCGTGATGCAATTTCCGCTGTTTGCGACGAGATTGTTCGTGGTGAATTGTACGATCAATTCCCGTTGGTTATCTGGCAAACAGGTTCAGGTACACAAAGCAACATGAACGTAAATGAAGTGGTTGCAAACCGCGCGCACGTTTTAGCGGGTGGACAATTGGGTGAAGGACAAATGTTGTTGAATCCGAATGACGATGTAAACAAATCACAATCTTCAAACGATACGTATCCAACTGCTATGCACATGGCGGCATACGAAGCGGTTGTTAAAGTAACTATCCCTGGAGTAACTCAACTTCGCAACACACTTGCTGCGAAGTCGAAAGAGTTTATGAATGTGGTGAAGATTGGACGTACGCATTTAATGGATGCTACTCCGGTTACTTTGGGACAAGAGTTAGGCGGTTATGTTGCGCAATTGGATCACGGTCTTCGTGCATTGAACAATACGCTTTCTCACTTAGGTGAATTGGCTTTAGGTGGAACGGCAGTAGGAACAGGAATTAATACACCTGAGGGATACTCTGAATTGGTAGCAGCGAAAATTGCTGAATTCAGCGGTCTTCCTTTTGTAACTGCCCCGAATAAATTTGAAGCACTCGCAGCGCACGACGGTATTGTGGAAACACATGGCGCATTGAAGCAATTGGCTGTTTCTTTAAATAAAATTGCAAACGACATTCGCATGATGGCAAGCGGTCCGCGCAGCGGAATCGGAGAAATTCATATCCCTGAGAACGAACCAGGATCTTCGATCATGCCGGGTAAAGTAAACCCAACACAATGCGAAGCACTAACCATGGTTTGCGCGCAAGTGATGGGTAACGATGTTGCGATTACCGTTGGTGGAACTCAAGGACATTATGAGTTGAATGTATTCAAGCCAATGATGGCATACAACTTCTTGCAAAGTGCAATTTTGTTAGGAGATGCTTGCGTTTCTTTCAATGTGAATTGTGCAATTGGAATTGAACCGAACTACACACGCATAGAAGAATTGGTGAACAATTCATTGATGTTGGTGACTTCATTAAATACGAAAATTGGTTACTACAAAGCGGCTGAAATTGCGAAGACAGCTCACAAAAACGGAACAACTCTTCGTGAAGAGGCCATTCGTTTAGGACACGTGACAACGGAGGAGTACGACGAGATTGTAGTTCCTTCGAAAATGGTAGGTAAACTTCCAAAATAATTTGATACTTTTAGTACATGACTGATAATTCAAAAAACTACTGCGTAATCATGGCAGGCGGAATTGGTTCAAGATTCTGGCCTATGAGTCGCACCGCTTTTCCAAAGCAGTTTCACGATATTCTTGGAACCGGACGTACACTCATTCAAATGACGTACGATCGCTTTTTACCCCTTGTTCCGAAAGTGAATATTTTAGTAGTGACGAACGAAAGATACAAGGCGCTTGTGTTAGAGCAACTGCCAGATCTAAAGCCAGAGCAAGTGTTGTGTGAACCATTCATGCGAAACACAGCGCCGTGTGTGGCATATTCAGCTTTCTGGATTGCAGAACGCACGCCCGATGCAAACATTGTTGTAGCGCCAAGCGATCACTTGATTACACGTGAAGCTTCGTTCATTGAAGACATTCAAATCAGCATGAATCAAGCGAACAAATCGGGTAACCTCGTAACGCTTGGAATTAAGCCTACACGCCCTGACACCGGTTACGGATACATTCAATGGGCCGATGCAAAAGAAGTAGATAATGATCGCGTGAAGAAAGTAAAAACCTTCACCGAGAAACCTAATTTGGAATTGGCGAAGGACTTCATTGAAAGTGGAGACTTCTATTGGAACTCTGGAATTTTCGTTTGGAATCTGGAGTCGATCATGAAAGCTTTCCAATCCCATCTTCCTGAAATGTATGCACAGTTCGAAGAAGGAAAAGGAAAATACGGAACAGCCGAAGAAATGGCTTTCATTAACAACATGTACAGCAGTTGCGAGAACATCAGTATCGATTACGGTATTATGGAAAAAGCAAAAAATGTAAACGTTGTGTTGAGTGATTTCGGTTGGAGTGACCTTGGAACTTGGGGATCTCTTCACACTCAATTGTCTTCAGACGAACACAACAACGGTGTAGTGGGAGAGAACGTTATGTTATACAATTGCTCAGATAGCGTTGTTCACGTAGGCAGCGAGAAGTTGGTTGTTCTGCACGGACTAAACGGATACATTGTAGTAGACACAGGTGTTTCATTGTTGGTCTGCAAAAAAGAAGACGAACAAAAGATTAAGCAATTCGTTAACGACATTAAACTTAACAAAGGCGAATCATGGGTATAGTGAAATATATCTTTTCGGTGTTGTTTATTGTGAGTGCCTTTTATTGCGCTGCACAACCTGATCCTGATCCAATTCCAATGCCGCCCCCGCCTCCCGCTGCAAATCAAATAGAAGAACCCTTGGTTTTTCCTGAAGTAATGCCAGCTTATCCCGGAGGAGAAACGCAAATGTTCAAGGACATGGCTACGGCTATGATTTATCCGCAGATATGTTTAGAAAATGAATTCCAAGGAAAAGTTTTCGTTCAATTTGTGGTTGAAAAGAATGGTAAGATTTCAAATGTTAAAGTTTTGCGTCAGCCCGAAGGTGATTTGGGGAAAGTATTGGCGAAAGAGGCCATACGAGTGGTTAAGAATCTGAAGGACTTTTCACCTGGATCTTTGAATGGTGAACCGAAAAGAGTCGTTATGACTTTGCCTATCGTTTTTAAGATGAAGTAATTTTATGAGTCAAAATTTAATCCTTTGCCCAAACGAAGAATGGTTGTTGAACGACCTTATTTCAGTGAGAACAGGAAATATTCAAGTTGAACTTTCAGATACAGCGAAGGGAAAAATTAATGCTTGTAGAGAATTTCTCGACTCCTATTTGGAAACAAGCGAGAATCCGGTTTACGGAATCAATACAGGCTTCGGTTCATTGTGTAATACCGAAATTTCGAAAGACGATTTGAATCTTCTTCAGAACAACTTACTTCGCTCACACGCATGCGGAATGGGCGATCGTGTTCCTGAAGAAATCGTTCGGTTAATGTTAGTCTTGAAAGCAAAAAGTCTTTCTCACGGACACAGTGGCGTTCAATTGGCAACTGTTGAATTGCTATTGGAATTCTATCATAGAAATATTTTGCCAATTGTCTTCACACAAGGTTCGTTGGGTGCAAGCGGAGATCTTTCCCCGTTGTCTCATTTGTGTCTTCCTCTCATTGGCGAGGGAAAAGTAATGTACAAAGGAAGTGAGCGTAATACTGCCCATGTATTGAAGGAAGAAGGGTTGAAGGCCATTGCGCTTCAATCGAAAGAAGGATTAGCGCTCATAAACGGAACGCAATTCATGTTGGCGTATTCGGTTGAAAATTTAATTCGTGCGGAGCACTTATTTGACAAAGCCATAAACATTGCAGCCATGTCTGTAGATGCGTTCGATGCACGCCCTGAGCCATTCATTGATTTAACACACCGTGTTAGAAATCAAGAAGGCCAGCAGATTGTGGCCATCTCTATGCAAGACGCATTGAAGGGAAGTGAAATCCAAGTTCAGAAGAAAGCGCACGTACAAGATCCATATTCATTCCGATGCATTCCTCAAGTTTTGGGAGCATCACACGATGCAATCGATTATGTTCTGACTATTGTTGAACGAGAGATCAATGCGGTAACAGACAATCCAATTATTTTTCCGGAAGAAAATCAGATTATCTCTGGTGGAAATTTTCACGGGCAACCGTTGGCTTTAAGCATGGATTTTTTGGCTATTGCTTTGGCAGAAGTAGCGAGCATTTCGGAAAGAAGAACTTACAAACTTATTTCGGGTCAACGCGGGTTACCCGCTTTCTTGGTGAAAGACGCGGGACTGAACAGCGGATTCATGATTCCACAATACGCAGCAGCTTCTATTGTAAGTCAGAACAAACAACTCTGCACGCCTTCAAGTGTAGATACCATAGACAGCAGCAACGGTCAAGAAGATCACGTGAGTATGGGTGCGAATGGCGCAACCAAATGCTATCAAGTTGTGAAAAATCTTCAATCTGTTTTGGCCATTGAATGGTTGAATGCAGCGCAAGGATTAGACTTCAGACGTCCACTTAAATCTTCGAAAGTCGTTGAAGAAATGCACGCGCAATTAAGAGCGGTTGTTTCACATTACGTTCAAGATCGCTTTCAGCATGCAGACATGCAGAAGGCTTTCGAGTTGTTGGAACTGAATTAGTGTTTCACTAAAAATAGGCGATTCACTCGAGTAGTGCCTTGCGTTAATTGAAGGATATAACTTCCCGCGCTCCATTCGGAAACATTTATTTGTTGCATTCTTTGCGGATTGCTCAATGTGTAAATGCGCTCTCCTGTTGAATTCAAAATATCCAAACGCTCAAAAGATTGAGTCGTGCTAACATTAAGTAGTTCATGCGCGGGTTGTGGAAATAATTCAAATTGGAAATCGTAATTTTCCACCGAAGTCAGCGTGGTGAAATTGTCTGTCTGAATAGCGCATCCATTCGCATCTGAAATAATACAATAGCTCGTAAATATCTCCGGAATGAATGTGTCCTCGTTTGTATCGCCATGAAGCCAATTCCATTGATAGGGCGGTGTGCCACCATAAGTTGTCATTTGCACTTCACCAACACCCAAACCACCTTCAATAAAGAGCTCAACGGAATAGCTTAAAGTGTCTGGCTCGTTAACGGTAACATTCACTAAATATTCACATCCATTGGCGTCTGTAATAGCAGTTGAGTAGGAGCCAGCATACAGATAAATTGCACTACTTTCTAAATTGAAAGGGTCGTAGTTCCAGCTATAGGTATAAGGTCCAGTTCCGCCTTGAACATTGTGAAAAATAGAACCGCCTAGATCTCCGTGACAAGGAACATCTGTAACCGTTGGTGAATCGGTAATTTCAGCAGGCTCAAAGATGGTGTCCATAACTAGTGCTGTGCATCCATTGGCGTCGGTGATTTCAGCAAAGTAAACTCCGACACATATACCGTTGAGGTTGTTACTTCCAACAGAACCATCACTCCACAAAATTTGATAAGGAGCTGTCCCCGAGATAAAGTTTAGGGAGATACTGCCATCACACAATCCGAAACAAGAAACATCTGTCGAAGTAGATTCGATGACAAGTGGAGTGTATGAGTTCAATACTGCTGGAAGTGTTACTGAATTTCCTGCTATGTCTGAGATAATAGCAGAGTAGGACCCGGGTCCACCTTGAAAACTGTTTCCTGTGGAGCCGTCTTGCCATACTACGTTGTACGGAGGTTGCCCGCC
>JBILTL010000162.1:0-3738 GCA_044371535.1 Flavobacteriales bacterium
GCGTTGGATCATTTTAATCGCATACCTCATGGGATTATCTATCGGAGTTCACTTATTGAACTTGTTGGCGATTCCTGCAATCTGTTTCGTTTATTATTTCAAGAAAAACACCTTCTCTTGGAAAGGTGTTGCAATCACTTCAGGTGTTGCTCTAGGATTGTTGTTCCTTATGCAAACCGTTGTTCTAATCTGGTCTATTCAAATTGCAGCATGGTTTGAGCGTTTCTTCACGAACACGCTTGGAATGCCTTTCAATACTGGAGTATTCTTCTACGCATTGATTTTAATTGGCGGACTTGTTTCGTTAATCATCTATTCGAAGAAACGCGGTTGGGTAGCAGTGAACACACTTACGTGGAGCATTGCTGTTGCGCTTATTGGTTACACAACTTTTGCAACAATCGTAATTCGTTCACAAGCCGACACGCCAATGAATGAGAACAAACCGAACAACTTCTTCGCTTTGGTGTCATACATGAATCGTGAGCAATACGGTGATCGTCCTCTTCTTCGCGGGCAGTATTTCAACACGCCTCAAGTTTCTTCAAAGCCTTGGTTAGATGGAAATGAAGTGTATGTGAAATCATACAGCGTTCGTGAAGACAGTGACAAGGGCAAGTTGGTTATTTCATTTAAAAACCGATTTGAAGCTGAGCAATACATTTCCAGCAACAACGGTCAGAAGTTGAAAGTGGTTGAAGAGTATTTGGAAACGGGCGAGAAGAAAGCGACTGAGCCGAACTACGCACAAACACACGTGTTCCCACGTATGTACAGCAGTCAAGGCAGCCACATTCAACAATACAAGATTTGGGCAGAGTTAAAAGATGTAAAGCGCACGCCAACGTTTAGCGAGAACATGGGCTTCTTCTTCAGCTACCAAGTGAATTGGATGTACTGGAGATACTTCATGTGGAATTTTGCAGGAAGACAAAACGATACGCAGGGGACTGGTGACTTTGTAGACGGTAACTGGAAATCGGGAATTGGATTCTACGATGAAGCGCGCCTAGGTAATCAAGAGTTTGTTCCAGAGTTATCAAAGAACAACAAAGCAAACAACTCATACTACATGATTCCGCTTTTGATTGGATTACTTGGTCTAGTTTACCAATTTCTTCGTCATAGAAATGATTTCATTGTAGTGGGATTACTTTTTGTTTTAACTGGATTCGCTATCGTAGTGTATCTGAATCAAACTCCTCTTCAGCCGCGTGAACGCGACTACGCTTATGCAGGTTCGTTCTATGCCTTTGCTATTTGGATTGGTCTAGGAGTTACAGCAATCTATTTCTGGTTGAAATTAATGTTGAAGAATGTTCCTTCTGCTGCATTAGCGGGTTTAGCATTTTTAGTTTCTGTTGCTGCACCAGTTTTAATGGCAGCGCAAGGTTGGGACGATCACGATCGTTCAGATCGTAGAACAGGAATTGACATGGCTAAGAACTATTTGAATTCACTTCAACCCAACGCCATCATATTCACCAACGGTGACAACGACACGTTCCCATTGTGGTATGCACAAGAGGTGGAAGGCGTTCGTACAGATGTTCGTGTAGTGAATCTTTCATTGTTGAATACCGACTGGTACATCGACCAAATGAAACGTCGTCAATACGAAAGTGCACCTGTGCCGTTCTCAATTCCTGAATTCAAATACCGTCAGGGAACACGTGATATTGTTGTATTGAATTCCGATACAATGTTAACACCATTGGAAGAGGCATTGGCCTTCTGTCTAGACGATTCAAAGGCTCAAAACTTTGGTAAGAAGAAATACAGCACAATGCAGAATTATCAATTCTCACTTGCTGTATCTGAAGAGAATCAAGCCAAGTTTAAACAATATGTTGGAGTTAATGATTCTTTGGTGAGCCAAATGAGTTTTGCGCTTCTAGATGATGATGGGGAAAGCCCACGTCAATTCATCACGAAGGCGCAATTGATGGTAATGGACTTAATTGTACACAACAATTGGGAACGTCCTATCTACTTTGCGGTTACTACCGGTTCTGAAGCCTATATGGGTCTTGAACCATACTTCCAATTGGAAGGGTTGGCTTACAGATTAACACCAATCTTCCACACAGATTACGACCGCGATAACATGTCTGGTGGTGTTGCTTCTGAGTTGATGTACGATAACGTAATGAATAAATTCCAATGGGGAAATATCGATACGAAAGACATCTATCTCGATGAGAACAACCGCCGCATGGTAACGAACCTACGCATGCAAATGAATAACCTCGCAGAGCAGTTCATCATTGAAAACAAAATGGACAAAGCAGCTGCTGTGTTGAATAAGTCGTTAACCGCACTTCCTGAAAAGAACGCGCCTTACGACCAACCACAAATTATGTGGCAAACCGCTCAGTTGTTATTCAAGGCAGGTGACCTTCAAACCGCAACGAAATTGGCAGAACGTGTATTCGCATTGAATAACCAAACGCTGAAATATTTCGAGTCGTTAACACCAGCCCAAAAGAAAACCCTGGAGCGTAAGATGCAGATGAGTGCTTTCGTGAACGAAGAGTTGGTGAAAGATTTGGAAGCATTTGTTCCAGGCTCAGAGGCTGCTAAGAACATGCGCGCTGCGCATGAACAGGCTTTAGATGATGTTGGTCTTCTTGAAGTAATGAAAGAAGAGCGTGAAAGGAAAGAAGCATACGAAGCTCAAATGAAGGTTCGTGATTCTTTAATTAAAGTGCTCGGACAAGAGACTTTCGACTCATTGTCGAAGGTTAAAAAGAGTGAAGCCAAATTCTAATATGGAATGAAGGAATTCCTTCGATTCTTTCTGAAAACAATAACAGCAAAGCGTTTAATAAACGCTTTGCTTGTTTATATGGGTTTTTATTTTTCGCGTTTTTTCAAATCAGCTAAGCCATGGGGAATGCCCATTTCACTGAGCATTGAGCCAACTACCGCATGCAATTTAGGTTGTCCTGAATGTCCTTCTGGTTTGAAACAATTCTCACGCGATACCGGTAATTTGAAAGCAGATAACTTCAATCGTTGGCTCGATCAATTGTCTCCAACGCTCAGCTATCTTAATTTTTATTTTCAAGGTGAACCCTTCATTCACAATGATATTTTGCAGTTTATTTCGAAGGCTTCGCAAGCGGGTATTTACACATCTACTTCCACCAACGCACATTTCATCACAGAGAAAAAAGCGCAAGAAATTGTGAAGTCCGGCTTAGATCGCATTCTAATTTCCATCGATGGGACTACGCAAGAAGTCTACGAACAATACCGTGTGCACGGCACGTTACAGAAGGTTTTAGACGGCACCAAACATTTGGTTGAGGCAAGAAAAAATCTCAATTCGAGCACGCCCCACATCATCTTTCAGTTCTTAGTGGTTCGTCCAAACGAACACCAAATTGAAGAAGTAAAGCAATTGGCGAATGAATACAAAGTCGATGAAATTCGATTTAAAACTGCTCAAGTATACGATTACGAAAACGGCAATCCACTCATTCCAACAATTGAGAAATACAGTCGTTACAAACGTCTTTCGAATGGAAAGTTTGTTGTGAAATCTTCCCTAGACAATCATTGTTGGCGCATGTGGAGTGGGGCAGTGGTAACTTGGGATGGAAAGGTTGTTCCGTGTTGTTTCGATAAAGATGCCACGCATGAAATGGGCAATCTCTCGAAGGAAGACTTTAAATCTATTTGGAAGGGTAAAGCGTACGCGGAATTCCGCAAGCAACTCTTAAAAGGAAGAAA
>JBILTL010000056.1:0-12914 GCA_044371535.1 Flavobacteriales bacterium
GAAAATTCAAGGCCTTTTTACTTGTTTCGATTCGAATTACTTCTTGTCGTCTTTTACTTCTTCAAAGTCAACATCGGTTACTTCACCGTCGTTGCCTCCTGCTTGTTGCTCTCCAGCACCTGCATCTGCAGCTCCGCCAGCATTGTTGTACATGTCTGCACTAGCCGCTTGGAACACTGCATTCAATTTGTCCATAGACGCTTTAATGGTGTCTAGGTTCTTTTCTGCGTGTGCTTTCTTCAACTCTTCCAAAGACGCTTCGATTTCTGATTTCTTATCTGCTGGAAGTTTATCTCCGAACTCTTTCAATTGCTTGTCCACTTGGAAAATCAATGAATCGGCTTGGTTCACAACGTCTGCTTCTTCTTTCGCCTTGCGATCTGAATCTGCATTCATCTCTGCTTCTTTCTTCATCTTCTCGATGTCTTCTTTGCTTAATCCGCTAGACGCTTCGATTCTGATGCTTTGCAATTTGTTGGTTGCTTTGTCAAGTGCAGATACGTTAATGATTCCGTTCGCATCAATGTCGAAGATAACTTCTACTTGAGGAACCCCTCTTGGTGCTGGTGGTAATCCGTCTAAGTGGAAACGTCCGATTGTGCGGTTGTCTTTCGCCATAGCGCGCTCACCTTGCAACACGTGAATCTCTACGCTTGGTTGGTTATCACTCGCCGTTGAGAACACTTCTGACTTCTTTGTTGGAATCGTAGTGTTTGCATCAATCAACTTCGTGAACACTCCACCCATGGTTTCAATTCCCAAAGAAAGCGGAGTAACATCTAACAACAACACGTCTTTCACTTCACCCGTTAATACACCACCTTGAATAGCAGCTCCAATCGCAACAACTTCATCAGGATTAACTCCTTTGCTTGGATCTTTTCCGAAGAAACTCTTCACTGCATCTTGAATAGCAGGAATACGTGTTGATCCTCCAACTAAGATAATTTCATTGATGTCGTTTACAGACAACCCAGCGTTTTTCAATGCGCTTTCGCAAGGTGCAATGGTTCTGCGAATCAACGAATCTGCTAACTGCTCGAACTTCGCACGCGTTAACGTCTTCACCAAGTGCTTTGGTATTCCGTCAACAGGCATGATGTATGGCAAGTTAATTTCAGTGGTCGAAGAGCTAGACAATTCAATCTTCGCTTTCTCAGCACCTTCCTTCAAACGTTGAAGAGCCATTGGATCTTTCGAAAGATCTAAATTTCCATTTTCATTTTTGAATTCTTGAACCAACCAGTCGATGATTACTTGGTCGAAGTCATCTCCACCCAAGTGCGTATCTCCGTCTGTAGACAATACTTCAAATACACCGTCTCCCAATTCAAGAACCGATACGTCGTGCGTTCCACCACCACAGTCGAACACGACAATCTTCATCTCTTGAGACTTCTTGTCTAGTCCGTAAGCCAATGCCGCTGCAGTTGGCTCGTTAATGATACGCTTCACTGTTAGACCCGCAATCTCGCCGGCTTCTTTCGTAGCCTGACGTTGCGCATCGTTGAAGTAAGCAGGAACGGTGATAACCGCTTCAGTTACTTCTTGTCCCAAATAATCTTCAGCTGTCTTCTTCATCTTTTGAAGAATCATTGCTGAAATTTCTTGTGGGGTATACTGACGGTCATCAATTTTCACGCGAGGCGTGTTGTTATCTCCTTTCACCACCGTGTAAGGCATGCGGGTCGCTTCTTTTTCTGTTTCAGAAAAAGATGATCCCATGAAACGCTTAATACTTGAAATCGTCTTCGTTGGATTCGTAATGGCTTGACGCTTTGCAGGATCTCCTACTTTACGCTCACCACCTTCTACGAAAGCAACAATAGAAGGCGTGGTGCGCTTTCCTTCGCTGTTCGCGATAACCACGGGCTCGTTTCCTTCCATCACAGATACACACGAATTCGTGGTACCGAGGTCAATGCCTATTATTTTACTCATGTTCTTAAATTTTCAATTTGTTTCACCCCGCATTTCAACCAATATGCCATTGAGAAATTGGGGTTGAAATCTGACAGAACTGTCAGCATTTTCTGACACGCCTCATGAACCGCCCGACAAATCAGCGCGGCAGATACAAATTGAAGTGCTCCTTGCGCATCCTTCCATTCAGGAAGATCACGCCGAACCAATAGAAGTCGAGGCTTAACTCAATGCGTTCATCGGAACAGATTTTCTTCCATGCGCGCATCATTCCTTTGCTCCAATAGATGTCGTCGAAGACAATGCACGTGATATTTTTATGTTGAAGGAGCATCTCGAAATAACGCAGCGTTGCCTCTTCCGTATGGTTTCCATCTACATAAACCAATTCCATCTCAGGAAAGGCATTCAGAGTAGTTGGAAGGGTGTCGTTGAAATTTCCTTCAACCACTTCAATATTATTTTTCTGAAAGGAATGAAAAAGAGAGCGCGCTTCAGTGGCATGGGTGGGGTCTCCTTCCAGCGTTACTATTTTTTTTGTGGAATGAAGGGCCTCTGACAAATAGAGTGTGCCTATTCCGAAATGCGTTCCTACTTCCAACAGCCCGGAAGGCTGTAAATGTTCAACCAACAAATGAAGGGCTTCTCCTTTTTTCTTCGGCATAGCGCTGGAAGCCACAGAACGCGAATAGGTTCGAGTAGTCTGAAGGCCTTTGCTTCCCGCACCGAAATCTTTAACTTGATAAACTGTGTTGTTCGCTAAAAGTGATCTTCGCACTTCTTCAATCGGATTCCAAATAGCCGTGCGCTGCTGCTTCAGCACATCGGTAATGAGTTTAAAAACAAACGGAGAGTGAACACCGTGTGGCCCTTTCGCAAAAAGAAAATGTTTGAGATAAGGAAGCAATAACATTACTTCTGTCCTTTTTCAAGACGCTCAATGCGCTCAAGCAATTGCGGCAATCGGCGATGAATGATATACGATTTCTTGAAGTCCATGGTATCCACTGCAGGTGTTCCTTGAAGAACAACATTCTCTTTCAATACCGAAGCACTGATTCCTGTTTGCGCTGCGATTTTCACACCGTTCGCAATGGTCAAGTGTCCCGCTATTCCTACCTGTCCGCCTATCATGCAATTCTCACCAATCTTGGTGCTTCCCGCTATTCCGGTTAAAGCAGCAATGACAGTGTTCTTTCCAATTTCGACGTTGTGTGCAACTTGAATGAGGTTGTCTAACTTTACACCCTCACGAATAAACGTAGAACCCAAGGTCGCGCGATCAATGGCAGTATTCGCGCCTATTTCAACACGATCTTCAACAACTACATTTCCAATTTGAGGAACCTTCGCATATCGATTATCTGCCTGCGGTGCAAAGCCAAATCCATCTGCGCCAATGATGACGCCTGCGTGCAGCGTGCAATTCGAACCAATGACACATTCGCTATAAACTTTCACACCAGGATGAACCATGGTAAAATCTCCAATTTTCACGTGCTCGCCTAAATAAGACTGAGCCATAATTACCGCATTGTTTCCAATGGTAGCTCCTGCTTCAATAACCACCCCTGCTCCAATGTGTACGTTTTCACCCACAACAACAGAAGCATCAATAACAGCCGAAGGGTGAATACCCGGACGTGGTCGTTTGAACTGACTATATGCCTCTAACAACTTTGCGAAACTTCCGTAGGCATCTGCAACACGAATAAGCGTGAGCGTCTCAGGCAATACTTGTTCAGCAACGAAATCGTTTGATACAATGGCAATGCTCGCGCCTGTTGTGTAAATATGAGAAATGTATTTCGGATTGGCCAGAAACGTTAGCGTCCCTGCTTTGCCTTCTTCAATTTTAGAAAGACCTGAAACTTCAGCTGAAGAATTTCCTTCAACCGTTCCTTCCAACATACCGGCAATTTGTTCAGCCGTAAATTTCATACGAAATAGATTTGAGTGCGAATATACTTCTCAATTGGCAAAGACTTATTTCATCTTTGCTCCAATCGATTGAATGTCTTTGAAAAAGTCGGGATACGACTTCGAAATAACCTCAGGGTTTTGCAACACGGTCTTCGCGCCTGCAATGCCGAATAGAGCGCCTGCCATAACCATGCGGTGATCTTTGTGCACATTCCAAACGGCAGGACGCGCATGCCCAGGATAAATCATCATATCGTCGCCACGGACAATTACGCGAATTCCAGATTTCGCAAATTCTTCCACAATGGCATTCGCACGATTACTCTCTTTCACATGCAGTCGCTTCGCGCCTTTCAAGGTTGAAACACCGTTTCCGAAGGAAGCCAGCACCGCAAGGCAAGGAAATAAATCTGGACAATGCGTAGCATCGAAATCGAATGCATGAATGGTACTTGCGAAAACCTTCACACTGTTTTCATTCTGTGTGTACTTCACTTTCGCTAAATCGAAGACTTCCAAAATAGCCTGATCGGCTTGTGGAAGACGGGTGTTTAAATTCTTCACCAACAAGCCTTCGGTTGCGGTTAACGCACCTGCGATAAGCAAAGGCACAGCACCACTCCAATCACCATCTACCGACACGTCTTGCGGTTTGTATTTCTGTGAACCTTTAATGAAGTAGGTACCCTCTTCTTCCTTCACTGCAACACCAAACATTTTCATTACCGCAAGGGTCAAATCAATGTAGGGCTTGCTATTCAATTCTGTGATCACCAACTCTGAATCGCCCGTGCAGCGTGGCAAAGCCATGAGCATACCTGAAAGGAATTGCGATGAATTTGCAGCAGATAATTCAGCCTTTCCCGCTGTTAGCTGTCCAGAAAAAGTCAACGGTAGTTTTCCTTCGTTGGTTGAAACAGTTACTCCAAAAGGATTCAGATACGAATCAAATTCAAAGAAAGGTCTGTTCAATAAAGTACCTGTTCCATTGAGTACTTTTTCACTGTTGTGAAGTGCAGCTATTGGGACAAATAAGCGCGATGCAAAACCAGACTCTCCTGCAAAAAGATTTTTTTGCGGGGAACGAATTTCGTGAATTTCATTCGCGGGAAATCCGCCTTTGATGGTTAATGTGTTTTTAGAAAGTTGAACAATTGCTCCTAAAGCTTCTGCCAACTTTCTAGCATGAAAGGGATCTTCTGAATTCGGATAATGACGAATGGTTGTTTCTCCAGCGGCGAGCAGCGCGGCGGCTACGTAGCGTTGCGCAATACTTTTCGAAGCGGGTGCCGAAACGGTCCCACTAATTTCCGAAGGAAGAATTTCTATTTTCACTTTTCACCAATGTAAATACTGGCAATACCGCCACTCAATGGAATGCAACGTACACGCTTGTATCCAACCTTTTCCATAACGTCTAAGAAATCTTTTCCGGAAGGAAATTGAGCCACAGACTCTGGAAGGTATTCATAAGCACGACTGTCTTTCGAAACCCATTTGCCCAATGTTGGCATGATGAATTTGAAGTAAAATCCGAACAATTGTTTAATCGGAAAATGTTTGGGACGTGAAAACTCCAACACTACGCCTACTCCGTTTGGACGAAGTACACGAAGCATTTCGCGCATGCCTTGTTCTAAATTTTCAAAATTTCTTACACCGAAAGCAACGGTATAAGCATCGAACGAATGATCTTCAAAAGGAAGATTTTCAGAATCGCCTTTTCTTAATTCTATAATTTGTTCGAAGCCTCTTTCCTTCACCTTCTTCCTTCCCACTTCCAACATTCCCTCAGAAATGTCTACTCCAACAATTGAAGAAGCATTTAACTTCGATTTCACTGCTTGAAGCGCGAAATCGGCTGTACCTGTTGCCACGTCTAGAACTTTCTTCGGATGGTATTTCTTCAAAATACGAATGGCGCGCTTACGCCAAATGATATCGATACCCAAGGAGAAGAAGTGATTCAAAAAATCATAGCTGTGCGCAATCTGATCGAACATTTGTTCAACCTCTTCCTTCTTTCCACCTTGATTATACGGCTTAACTGTTTCCATACTTACATGAATTCGATTTCCATCGATTTTGTTCAAACTGAAACAGCAATTCTTTCTGCTTCCAACTTTAATAATTCTTTGTCAATTGGAACAACTCCAACTTTCTCGCAAACCAATCCACCGGCAAGATTCGCAATCTCTGCAATGTCGGACAAGTTCCAATTCGAAGCCAAGGCCAATGTCGCCACAGCAATCACAGTATCTCCCGCTCCAGAAACATCAACGATTTCGCGCTTGTGCGCTGCGTGAGTTGAAAAGCTTGTCCCGTCGAATGAAGTAACGCCGTGTTCTGAACGTGTAACCATAACGCCTTCCGCATTCAACTCATTTCGCAAATTCACCAATGAATTTTCGATTGAAGCAGTATCATCTGCCGCGAAGTCGACTTTCATTCCTTCCTTTAACTCTTTTAAGTTTGGCTTGAAGAGCGAACAACCTTTGTACAAATTGAAATTCTTCAATTTAGGGTCTACGCTTACTGGAATGTTCATAGACTTCGCTTTCGCAATCACATGCGCAATTACTTTTTCAGTCAAAACACCTTTATCATAATCTTCAAAAACAATCGCATCTACTTTCTGTCTTCCCAAAATCTGATCGATGCAATCAAGTAAATTCCTTTCGTCCGTGGCTGAAAGCGGCCATGTGATTTCATCATCGATTCGAACTATGTGATGGCTGCCTGAAATGACACGCGTCTTCACGGTTGTCATTCGCTCGGTTGAATCGATAATTCCTTCCGTACTGAATCCTAAATCTTTCGCAGTCTTGCGAAAAATATCTCCCTTCGATCCGTCACCAACCACTGAACACATAATGGCTTTCGCACCCAAGGTGTTTACGTTCAATGCCACATTCGCAGCACCGCCTAAACGATTTTCCTTTTTCTGAATGTGCACCACAGGAACAGGTGCCTCTGGAGAAATGCGCTCTACCTTTCCCCATAAATAGGCATCAATCATAACGTCTCCAACAACCAAGATGGTCTTGTCAGACAACGCATTGAAAAACGATTGAACAGATTCTTTCTTCACGTTACAATGGCTTTAATTCGGATAAGGCTTGAGTCATGCGCGAAACGGCTTGATCGAGATTCTCTTCAGACGTTGCATAAGAAATCCGAATGCAATTTGAATCGCCGAAAGCATCTCCAGCTACCGTTGCAACATATACTTTACGCAACAAGTACATGGCCATATCTTCTGAACTCTTCACAACGGTTTCACCGTCTGTTGTGTTGAAGAAAGCGGTCACGTCTATGTAAAAATAAAACGCTGCTTCAGGTAAATTAATTTTCAATCCAGGGATTTTAGAAAGCCCTTCATAAACACGATCTCTGCGCGATTTGAATACAGCGATCATTTCATTGACAACAGATGGATCTGCTTCCAAAGCCGCTTTTGCTGCCATTTGCGCAATGGTGTTTGCACCACTTGTAATTTGCCCTTGCATCTTGTTGCAAGCTTGAGCAACCCAAAGCGGCGCTCCAATATATCCCAATCTCCAACCGGTCATTGCGAATGCCTTCGACACACCGTTCACCGTAATGGTGCGGTCTAACATGCCTTCACAAGCGCCAATCGAATAAGTCTTTCCAACAAAATTAATTAGCTCATAAATCTCATCGCTAATCACATAAACACCTTCGTGCTGAAGAATCACTTTGCTCAACGCTTCAAGTTCTTCCTTGCTATAAACGGAACCCGTTGGATTGCAAGGTGAACTGTAAATGATCAACTTCGTTTTATCGTTTATAGCGTTGCTTAATCCTTCAGGCGTAATCTTGAAATTGCTTTCAATACTGGCGTGTAGTTCAACTACGGTTCCTCCTGCCATCTTCACCAATTCAGCGTAGCTTACCCAATAAGGACTTGGCATGATTACTTCGTCGCCTGGGTTAACCAAGGCTAGAATAACATTCGCCAAACTTTGCTTCGCTCCGGTGCTCACCACCACTTGTTCAGGTGAATATGTAAGTCCGTTATCGCGTTTGAATTTGTTTGAAATCGCTTGACGCAATTCTGGGAATCCGTTTACCGGCGGGTAATGCGTAACGTTCGCGTGTATGGCTGCAATAGCTGCATCTTTAATGAAATCGGGAGTGTTGAAATCGGGTTCACCAATAGAAAGGTTTACCACGGGCTTACCTTCTGCAGCCAATTCACGACCCATACGAGCCATTGCTAAAGTTGCAGATTCAGATAACTTTTCCAACAAGTGGGAAACCTTGCCCACACGAGTATTTTCTTGCATGGTGCAAATTTACGATTTAAGGAAGAAAGTCCTTGAAAATTATGCGATTTCCCAAGATTTTTCAGACCGATGAACGGTCCCTTTGAAAAAGGCCACAGCTTCGTTGTTCTGATTGAAAACAGTGATGTGATAAACACCTATGCGCTTCGATAAACTTTTCTCTTCAACCAACGTTAAAAGAACATCTCCTTCCACGACCGGTTTCACATGCGAAATAGACGTCTCAACCGAATAGCACTTCAGTCCGTGTGCATTGCTAGCAAAGGCTAAAGCTGTATCGGCAAAGGAATAAGTTATTCCTCCGTGCGCAATGGAAAATCCGTTTAGCATTTCAGCACGAACGGTCATTCGGAGATCACAAATGCCTGGCGCAACTCGCAAACGCTCAATGCCCAACCATTGGCTGAACGCATCGTTCACAAACATGGATTCTACAATCTTTTCGGCGTCTGACATTATTTCTTGTATTGCAGTTCCACTAAGTTACGATAATGACCGCTCATATTCATGAGTTCTTGGTGACTTCCTTGCTCAATGATCTCGCCTTTTTCCAACACAAAAATAACATCGGCTTGCTGAATGGTTGAAAGCCTGTGAGCGATAACAATTGATGTTCTATCTTTGGTTAACAGCTCAGTTGCGCGCTGAATCAACAACTCAGACTCGGTGTCAATACTCGACGTGGCTTCATCGAGAATTACAATCTTCGGATCTTGAAGGAATACGCGAACAAACGCAAGTAATTGTCTTTGTCCAGTACTCAGCAATGTTCCTCTTTCCTTCACATCGAAATCATATCCACCCGGAAGTGCTGTAATAAATTCATGCGCACCCACCATCTTCGCAGCAGCGATCATACGCTCGTCTGAAATTTCAGTGTTGTAGAGGGTTAAATTGTTTCGAATGGAATCACTGAAAAGAAATACATCTTGAAGCACAACACCAATTGTCTTCCGAAGGGAGATAAGTGGCAATCTCGAAAGTTCGACATCATCAATTAAAATCTCGCCTTCATTTATTTCATAGAAACGATTCAACAAAGAAATCAACGTCGACTTTCCAGACCCCGTAGAACCAACAATAGCGGCGTTCTTCCCGGCTTCAATAATCATATTGAAGTTGGTTAACACAGGCTGATTTTCCATATATTGAAAGCTCACATTTCGGAATTCAATTCTTCCATTCACATCCTGCATCTCTTCATGCAGTGCATCTTCTTCCGAATGATCTTCGTCCATTAATTTGAATACACGCTCTGCATTCACCACACCCATTTGAAGTACGTTGAAGTTGTCTGCCATTTGACGAATGGGTCTGTACATCATGGCAATGAATGTGCTGAACTCGAGAATTAATCCCGGAGACATCTCCAAATTCAAACTCGATTTTACACCCCACCAAAGCAACAGTGAAACCGATAGTGCAGAAAGTATTTCCACTACTGGAAAGAACACTGAATAGGCCCAGATACCGCGAATGTGAGCATCGCGCTGCTGCGCATTAATCTCTACGAACTTTTCGTTTTCTATTTTCTGACGGTTGAAGAATTGAACAATATTCATTCCTGTTACATGCTCTTGCACGAACACATTCATGCGCGCCACTTCATTTCGCACATCTTGAAAAGACTTCTTCACGGCTTGTTGAAACAAGCGCGTCGCCCAGAGCAAAATTGGAATCGGAAGCATAACAATCAACGTCAATTTCCAATCGAGAAAAAACATGAAACCCACAATAACCAATAGTTTCAGCGTGTCACGGATAATATCAAGGAGTCCAACACTAAACACTTCCGCAATGCCATCAATGTCTCCAATGTGCCTGGTTACCAATTGTCCAACTGGGGTCTTGTCGAAATAATTCAATTTATAACGAATCACTTGAGCGTAGACTTTTTCGCGCATGTCGAGCGTAATGCTTTGAGCGACACTGTTAGCGGAAAGCGTTTGTATGTACTGAAGTAAAATCTCAACGGCTAACACTACAAAAAACCATATTGCTACATTTAAGATTTGCATTGGATCTCCGCCTGGCACTGCAACATCTAACATGTTGCGCATCTGCTCTGGACGAACCACTGTCAATCCAGATAACACCAATAGCAAAAGGAGTGTCACGGCAAAACCACCGCGATAAGGCTTGCTGTAACTATAAAGTCTTCCAAAAATTTTCCAATCAAATGCCTTACCTGATGCCATCTTTTAGTTTGTTCGGAATGTAGATTCCGGATAAATAACTCGAGTCAAAAACAGTCCATTCGGACGAACACTTTCTCCTGCCGCATTTCTTGATTTGCTATTGAGCACTTCTTGAAATTCTTCTAAATTCATTTCACCTCTCCCAACTTGCAACAATGTTCCAACCACTGCGCGAACCATGTTCCGAAGGAACCGATCGGCAGTAATGTGAAAGATTAGCAAGCTGTCTTTCTCTTCCCACCTTGCTTCACGCAAATCGCAAATGGTAGTCATCTGGCCACCACCGGACTTACAGAAACAAGCAAAATCATGACTACCTAACATTAAACGTGCAGCGTTGTTCATGGCCTCTACGTTTAATTCCTTTCCATAGAAATACGTGTAATTACGTTGAAAGGGATCTTTCTTTTTTGCAATGCGATATTCGTAAGAACGTTCATTTGCATCGAAGCGCGCATGTGCGCGATTGTTCACTTTGAAAAGACGATATGCAGCAATGTCCTTAGGCAACACCTGTTGCAATCGGAACAGCGTTTCCTCTTCATTCAATTCATGAATTTCCGGAACGAAATGAAGATAAAAATCACTGGCATGCACACCTGTATCTGTGCGACCGCAACCAAGTGTAACCACCTTCGGTAAACGTAAAATTTTGCAGAGGGCTTTCTCTATTTCCTCTTGAACCGAATGAGCATTCGGTTGGCGTTGCCAACCGTGATAGTTCGTTCCATCATAGGCTATCTGCAGGAAGTAGCGTGCAAACTCAGTTTTCTCTTCTTCCTGCTCCATACCTCACTTATTGAAACATTTCCTTTACGCGTTGGAAAAAGCTTTTGTCTTTCGCAGATGGATTCGGTTTGAAGTTTTCAGACTCACGAAGTTTCGTGAGCATATCTTTTTCTTCAGATGAAAGTTTTTGAGGCGTCCAAACATTGATATTCACCATCAAATCTCCAGTGCCGTAGCCGTTAACATCTGGAAGTCCTTTTCCTTTCAATCTTAATATTTTTCCAGCTTGGGTTCCAGGTTCAATTTTAATCTGCGCTTTACCCTTCACCAATGGAATTTCAATGCTCGCACCCATTGCTGCATCAACGAAATTCAAATACAAATCATAGTACAAATGAATTCCATCGCGCTTCAATTCGCTGTGTTCTTCTTCTTCAATCTGAACCAACAAATCTCCTGGTACTCCGCCGAATGGACCTGCATTTCCTTTTCCAGAAACATTCAACGTCATTCCTTCACCCACACCCGCTGGAATTTTAATCTCAACGGTTTCTTCCTTGCGCACTTGTCCGTATGCATCTGCATCTTTCGGACGGTCTTTGATAGACTTTCCAGCACCGTTACAAGCGTTACAGGTGCTTGCCGTTTGCATGGCTCCAAGAATGGTTTGTTGCACACGTCGAATCTGTCCTGAACCTCCACAGGTTGAACATGTATCGTAGGTTACGCCATCGGCGTTCGCCATCTTGAAAACCTTGATTTTCTTGGTGGTTCCGAAGGCTATTTCTTCCAAATTCAATTTTACACGAATACGAAGATTGCTTCCTTTCACTTTTCTCGAGCTCGATCTTCCTCCACCGCCGCCGAATCCACCGAAGATATCTCCGAATTGAGAGAAGATATCGTCCATGTTCATTCCACCACCGTACCCTTGTCCGCCGCCACCGCCCATTCCGGCGTGTCCGAATTGGTCGTAGCGCTGACGCTTCTGATTATCACTTAAAATCTCGTAGGCTTCAGCAGCTTCTTTGAATTTTTCTTCAGCCGAACTGTCGTCTGGATTTTTATCAGGATGAAACTGAATCGCCAATTTGCGATAGGCCTTTTTTATTTCAGCCTCACTCGCGCTGCGCGAAACACCCAGTACGTCGTAATAATCTCTCTTTGCCATAATTATTTTCCTACCACTACTTTGGCGTAGCGTATTACATTATCGTTTAACAAATACCCCTTTTCCATGGTGTCTATTACTGTGTTCTTCTGCTCTTCTGTTGGTGCAGGGAATTCGGTAATGGCTTCATGAAAATCTACATTGAAAGGAAGACCCGTGCTGTCCATTGGCTTCAATCCTTTCTTCTCTAATTCACCCAAGAGCTTTCCGTAGATTAAAGCAAAACCCTCTTTCACCGCCTGAATATCTTCACTCGTCTCATTGGCCTTCATGGCCAATTCGAACACATCAAGTACAGGAAGCAATCCGCTAATCACTTCACGAGATGCATTCTTCAGCAATTCAATTCGCTCGAGGTTTCTCTGTCTTCTGAAATTCTCGAAGTCTGCCGTGAGACGCACATATTTATCTTTCCACTCAGCAACGATATCCTCCGCAGAAGGTTCTGTCGTTGATTCAACAGTTGATTCCGCTGCTGTCTCTTCAATCGGAGTTTCATTTACTTCGTTATTCTCTAATTCTTGTGACTGATTGTCATTTAATTCTTCTGTCATAGCCTAAAATTTTATGTAATCCCCATTTGTCAATCGTTGAGCCAAGCCAAAAAGAGCGACAGGCTGTCAGAAAACAAAACGGGCCGAATGTATTCGGCCCGCAAAG
>JBILTL010000057.1:0-12798 GCA_044371535.1 Flavobacteriales bacterium
TATCTCCCCTTTGGAGCCGGTGGAGGGATTCGAACCCCCGACCAGCTGATTACAAATCAGCTGCTCTGGCCAGCTGAGCTACACCGGCGTAAAAACGTTTTTAGTGATTCAAAGAACTACAACAAAACACCCCTAATCCGTAAATTAGGGGTGCAAATGTAGTTATTATTTTTACATATCCAAACTCTAATGCATTTTTTTTTACTGCTTTTCCTTATTTTTTTCAATCTGACGCTTCAAAGCATCGACAGCCATATCCGTAGCTTCTTCAAATGTCTTACATTGCTTCTTAGCAAAGAGCTCTGAACCAGGTACTTTCAAAATGATTTCAGCTATTTTATTTTCCTGATCTGCATTTTTGTCTAATCTTAAAATAATTTCAGCTTTATGTATTGCAGGATGAAAAACACCTAACTTTTTTGTTTTCTCCTCTACGAATTCGACCAACTTTACGTCTGCGTCGAAATGAATGTTTTGAACTGTGATTTGCATAGCGATTAGTTTTTAGGTGATTTGTTTTCTCGTGGGTGTAAATGAGCATGTATACGCTTTAAGCGATCGGTGCTCAAATGAGTATAAATTTGTGTCGCCGCTAAATTAGCGTGACCGAGTATTTCCTTAATGTGATTCAAGTCAGCTCCATTGTTCAACATGTGTGTAGCAAAGCTATGGCGCAGCACGTGGGGGCTTTTTTTCTTTTGAGTAGTAACAAGCGATAGAGAAGACTTTACCCTTCTGTAAAAACTTGATCGGCTTAGGGCTTGACCCTTTTCGTTTTGAAACAATGCAGATTCAGCAGTGTTTGAATGTGATTCTCTCATGTGTCCTCTCAATTTCTGCAGCATATTGCCGTTAACGGGCACATATCGCACTTTGTTTCGCTTCCCTAAAACTTTTATTTGCCCAATTCCAAAATCAACATCTCGATGTTTTAGTCCCATCATTTCTGAAAGACGGATTCCTGTTTCATAAAATAATTGAATAAGCAAAGCATTTTCTTTCTCTGTTGGAATATCAGTGTCCTCTAACCTATATAAATCAAGGCCTTGCTGTTCTTGCAAAGTTTCAGGAAGGCGAGAGGGGCGTTTAGGCTTGGTGACTCCTTTAGCCGGATTGACACTGATTTCTTTTCGTTTGAGTAAGAATCGGAACCAAGCGTTCAGGGCTGATAGTTTACGATGAATGCTTCGTTCAGATATTTCCTGAATCATCAACTCGCTTATCCAACTGCGCACATGCGTAGAATTGACTGAAGTAATTTCAGCGATTTCGAATTGAAGTAGTATAAATTCTTCGAATTGACCAATGTCGCTGCGATAGGCAGAGACAGTGTGAACAGAGGATCTCTTTTCGCTAGTTAAATAATCGAAGAATGGAGTGGTGTTCACTTGGTGAAAATAAAAAAGGTCTTGGGATAACCCAAGACCTTTCATAAATATTGTTCAATTCAATTAAGAATTCTCTTCGCGCTTCATTGCAGCAATGTAAACAGCATGTTTGATTTCGTCACGACGACGAACACTTTTCTTAGTGAATTGTTGACGAGCACGCAATTCTTTAACAACACCAGTTCTTTCAAATTTCTTTTTGAACTTCTTAAGTGCTTTGTCGATGCTTTCGCCTTCTTTTACTGGAATAATTAACATGTCTTTTCTGTTTCTTTAATTGGGCGACAAAAGTAATGAACTTTTTTGATTATCCAAATCTTATTTAAGAATTTCTCTAGAAATTACTAATTTTTGAATTTCAGAGGTTCCTTCACCAATGGTGCAAAGCTTTGAATCGCGGTAGAACTTCTCAACTGGAAAGTCTTTCGTATAACCATAACCACCAAAAATCTGAACGGCTTCTGTTGCTACTCGCACGGCTACTTCAGAAGCGTAATACTTCGCCATAGCTGATTCTTTGGTGAGTTTCTTTTTGCTGTTTTTTAAGTGTGCAGCTTGCAGAAGAAGCAATTCCGCAGCTTCAATGTCGGTGCTCATATCTGCAATTTTAAATGCGATGGCTTGAAATTGAGAAATTGGTTTGCCGAATTGTTCTCTTTCTTTCGAATATTGAACAGCAGCTTCATAAGCGCCTTTAGCAATACCAAGCGAAAGTGCGCCGATACTGATTCTTCCTCCATCTAATATTTTCATGGCTTGAACGAATCCATCTCCAACTTTCCCTAAAATCTGACTTTCGTGAATGTGGCAGTCTTCGAAAATAAGTTCAGCAGTCTCCGAAGCTCGCATTCCTAATTTGTTTTCCTTCTTTCCTCCGCGGAAACCAGGGGTGTTTCTTTCAACAATGAACGCTGTGATTCCATGAGAATCGAGAAGGTCACCTGTACGCACAAGCACTACAGCAACTTCACTACTAATACCGTGTGTAATCCAGTTCTTAGTTCCGTTGATTACCCAATATTCGCCGTCCTTAACAGCAGTGCACTTCATGCGCATAGCATCTGAACCTGTGTTTGCTTCGGTTAATCCCCAGGCACCAACCCATTCACCCGATGCTAACTTCGGAAGGTATTTTTGTTTTTGTTCTTCGTTTCCGAATTCTAAAATGTGATTCGTGCAAAGTGAATTATGCGCAGCAACGCTCAAACCAATAGAGCCGCAAACTTTAGATATTTCAACGATACATGAGATGTATTCGTAGTACCCTAATCCGGCTCCACCATAAGCTGAAGGCACAAGCACGCCCATAAGGCCAAGCTCACCCATCTTTTGGAATAATTCTTTTGGGAAAATTTGTTCTTCGTCCCAGTGCATGACGTTCGGTCTGATTTCTTTTTCAGCGAAGTCACGAACCATTTGCGAGATCATTGCTTCGCTTTCTTCTTGTTTGAAGTTCATGGTGTAGTTATTCTTTTTTTAATACTGTGCAAAAGTATGGATGTCGACGTTATTCAAACCAATGATTTCTCTTCCATTTAGAAAATTTAATTCCATAAGGAAGGAGAAAGCCACGAGTTGAGCACCCGTGCTTTGAATAAGCTGCGCAGCGGCATTAGCTGTCCCCCCTGTAGCAAGCACATCGTCATGCAGAACCACGCGGTCGTTTGAAGTTAATGCTGTTTTTTGAATTTCAATTTCAGCACTACCATATTCGAGCGAATACGAGATGCCGCTTACTTCGCCTGGAAGCTTACCCTTTTTACGAATGCAAACAAACGGAATGTTTAGTTCCAAGGCCAAAGGCATGCCAAGAAGAAAACCTCTACTTTCCATTGCTACTAGGGCTGTGGGATTGTGCGGACGCAGTGCTTCTGCCATTTCAGAAACAAGCTCTTTGACTAATTCAGAATGGCGAAATAGCGGAAGAATATCTTTGAAAATTATTCCTTCAATAGGGAAATTAGGGATGTCGATAATGAGTTCACGGACTCTTTCCTGTAGTGTTTGCATAAGATTGAAAATCCTTTGCAAGATAAGGCTTTAGTTTGTCTTTCGTTTCGTTAGCGATTGCTATTATTTTTTCGAATTCATCTTGGTTTTTAAGTGGGCCATTGTTTTTAATGAAGAGCGCAATCGCCTTTGCCTCTTTGTAGCTCAGGTAGGGGTGAAGGGCTAATTCCTCTTCCGTTTTGGTGTTAATTCCAATGGGGAGAATAAGACCAGTATTCACTTTCAGCATTGGGTGAATTCGCTCGAAAATATTTTCAGGAAAGTTGTAAATTTCAAGAAGTTGAAAGCTGTTTGCGTATCCACCAAGTTGTTTCCGGTAAAGAAGGATTTTTGAAATTAAGTAAGCAGGGATTTTTAATTTGACTAGGTCTGCAGAGTCTGCAGAGTTTATTTCGATAATTGAAATTTGATCTTTTGGTAATTGCTTTTGTTGCGCTGCGAATGAAGTGTCAGGCAAGCTCTTAGAAAGGGTGTCGTATTGAAATACTATGCTGCTTGTTGGGGAGTAAAACGCAGCAATCTCCTTGTAGGTTAAATAGAATGCGGCGAGAGAAATCCATATTAAAATACTTACTCGTTGATCTCTTGAAAGCACTTGGTTTTTCATGCGTTTTTTATTTTCAAAATTCATTTTTGAAAAACAAAAAGGCAAAATAAACTTATGCTAAATGAGAATAAAATGAATGAATCAGGATTGTTGAATTTGCCTCTTTTCCTTGAAAGCACAGGCTGAAGGAACAATATGTTTGTTATGCTGAAAAATCAAATAAACTTTAGGAGTTATCTCGATAAAACGATGTGTCCATAGATAATTTCGTCGTTGCCAAATTTTGATTTGTACAAGATCTTATAGGCGTATGCACCATTAGGCGCAAAGTAGTCACCTCCGCGAACATTTCCTGTCCAGAAAAAGTTCTGTTTATTACCTTCGAAAATAGGTTCTCCCCAACGATCGAATACCGTAATTTCAATTACCTCAAGTTCATCAAATACGGGAAACCAAACATCATTTACGCCGTCGTTGTTTGGAGTAAAACTGTTAGGAACGAATAGGGTGAATTCACATTTTTCATAAATGATTTCAATGTTTTCCGTTCTTGTTCCACAGTAATTTGTAGCAATTAACGTGTATGTTCCAGTCACGGTTGGAGTTATGGAAGACATTGTTTCCGAAGTACTCCAGCTAAATGTCTCAGCTAGGTTTTCTCCTGCATTCAGGGTAATAGGCAAGTCAGAGCAATGAGTAATAGAATCCGGAAGGACATCCAAAGGCGCGAAGTCTATTGAAATGTCAATGCTGTCAAGGGAAATACATACACCGTCATTTACGATCACATTGTAATTTCCTGGAGCGCTAACAGGCAGAAGTGTAGAAAAGGCACCTGTATTCCAAGTTCCAGGTGCACCTGCGTCAAGACTTAAAACGGTTCCTTCACAGATGGTTGTGTCATTTCCTAAAGATACAATTGGAGGGAATTGAAATGTAATATTTACAGTGTCAGAACTGATGCAGCCAAGTGTGCTTAGTGTTTGATGATAACTGCCTGAAGTGGTTGTCGTAATTTGATTCGAGATACCTCCGACGCTCCAAAGACCTGTCAAGTTTGAGTTTATTGTTGCAGTTTCAGAAATGCACAAGAACTGATCTTGGCCAAGATACAGGGTTGGCGGAGAAACTTCGTAAGCGATAATGCTTTCAGCAATAGAGCAAAAGTCATTGAAAAGAAGAACGGAATAATTTCCGCCAGAACCAACAGTAAGGGTTGGAGATACAGACCCGTCAATTGCCCAACTGAATGCCGTCGCGTTCGAAAGTGGGTCAAGAACAATACTTTCCCCAGTACAGAAGTAGACACTGTCAGACCATGTCGCAACAGGGTATATCAATTCAGAAATATTAACGATGTCACTCACACTGCAGTTGCCGTTGAACGCAGTGTAGGTATAGGCTCCCGCACCCGAAACAGAGGGTGCTGTAGTGGTTTGCCCACTAAAAATGGCCCCCGTATTGGTCGACCATATCATGTTTGTATATGTCCCACTAACTTGAGCGTTCAACGTAAGTACAGCGTTATCACAAACAACAGTATCTGCCGGAACAGTAATAACCGGATAAGATAGCGTAGTGGCTAGAACAGAGTACTGGTGCGGGATGCCGCAAAAGTCTGAGTATGAAACAGTGAATGTCGTATCTGAATCAAGAATGGCATTTATGGTTCCTGAATTTGGATTGTCGATTATTCCGGCAGGCTCCCATTGAATGTTAGAGGCCGCATTAGACGGAGCGTTTAGAGTAAGTATTCCTCCTTCGCAAGTGGGTTGCGGAGGAACAAGTGGATTGACATTGCTTGGGAGACATACGGTTTGTAAATTATTCAAACCTCCAGTGCTTCCTGCGAATCCGTAATAAACGATAGGGTTTCCTAAAAATATAGAGTTGACCATGTCAATGGTTGCGCTCAATCGAAGATTACAATCGAAATAACAACTGAATGTCATCGTAGGCGCGTCCCAAACCATGCGTACTTGGTGACTTGAATTGTCTTCAATATTCGCATTAGTTGCATTTGCTTGGACAGGCCCCGCGATGTTATTTGCTGAAGTGTGATTCACACTTCCGTTTTTCAAAAATGCAATGTGGTCATACCACGGGTCATTGTTTGGACTGCCGTTGGTATAAGAGTCAAATTCAACCGCAAAACCAACAGGAATTCCTTCAAAACCCATTCCACCTCCGCCAATTCCAAGTACGCTGGTGCCCGTGGGTTGTAGAATGAAACAGTTGCCATCAGCACCACCATCATTAGCACCAAAACTCATAGTGAAATTGAGGTCAAAACTCTGCGTTAAATCAATTGTAGATGTTGCCCAAACGGAACCTAGTTGGGTGTTAACAGGAGGAGTGAGCGTGAAGCAATTACCGCCAGTAGAAAAAGCACTCCCGTTCGTGACAAATTGCCCGAATGATGTTATGGTGATAAATACAAAAAGCAGCACAGCAAGCATTGTACGCATTCCACGAAAGTACGAATCAATTTTTAAATCACATACTAATTAAGTTTCACTGAGTTCGCCAGCGATATTTTCCAAGAGCCCCTCTCGAAAACGCTCTCCCTGAAACCCTTGAGCCAGTAGGTACATACTCTTCGTGATAGCAGCTTCAAATGTCAAATCATAACCGAAAATAGCGCCTGCTTCAGCAAAGGCTTTTCCAGTTTTGTATAACCGTTCGTCCACTCTTCCTCGCTTGCATTGAGAAATATTAATGATTGAAACTCCTCGCGCAATTGCGTCTTTGAATACATTTAAAAACTCATCATTCCTGGGCACATTGCCTGCGCCAAATGATTCAATGATACAAACTTTCATGTTTGGACGAGCCAATGCGTAGGCAATTGATGAAGGAAGAATTCCAGGATACAATTTCAAAACGCCAACGCCTTCAGTCATTTCTTTAACAAACTTCAATGCTTTATTCGGTCTAAAAAGAAGTTGTTCGTTGAAAATAATATGCGTTCCAATTGTTGCCAAGTTACCGAAATTAGGAGAGTCGAAAGCGTCAAAAATCTCAGTATTCGCCTTCCAGCTGCGGTTTCCGCGCATGAGGCGCTCCCCGAAACAGATAGCAACTTCTTGAACCAAAGGCTCATTGTTTTTTCTTTTGGAAGCGATTTCGATAGCCGTAATAAAGTTCTCCCTTCCATCAGTGCGCAATCTCCCTAATGGTAATTGTGATCCGGTAAGAATAATTGGCTTACTCAAACCCTGAATCATGAAACTTAAAGCAGAAGCGGTATAAGCCATGGTGTCTGTGCCATGCAGTATTACAAACCCATCAAACTTTGAATATTGAGATTCAATTATTTCAACCAATTCCGTCCATACTGTTGGAGTGAGTTCGGCGCTATCTATGGGTGTTTTCAAGGAGATGCCCTCATAGTTAACATTGAGACCTTGTATTTCGGGCAAGTATTTATTGAGGTCTTTTAAGTCAAGTGGAATAAGAGTTCCAGTTGCAGGATCTTCCCACATACCAATGGTTCCACCAGCGTAAAGAATAAGAATGTTTGCATTCATGCGACCAAGTTAGAGAGAAAAATTATACGAGTAATTGATAATTTTCTATTCGAACTGATTAGATTTGCCTCCATTCAAAAAAAAAGTATGGCAACAGAGTTGGAAAAAATTATTTCAGTATCCGGGAAATCTGGATTGTTTAAAGTGGTGTCAGCGGGCAAGGTTGCTGTAGTTGCAGAATCTTTGCTCGACGGAAAGCGCCAGCCTATCCTAAGCACCCAACGCGTAAGCACCTTAGCTGATATTAGCATGTTCACGTATGAGGAAGATGTTCCGTTGAAGCAAGTTCTTTCAAACATGAAGAATGTTTATGGAGAAGGAGAAGGACCTTCAAGCAATTTAACAGGAGCAGCTTTACGTGAAGAATTCAAAAAAGTGCTTCCCGACTTCGATGAAGATCGTGTTTATGACAGTGATATTAAAAAATTATTTAGTTGGTACGGACTTTTAAAAAGTCGTGATATGCTTGATTTCGAGGCTTCTGAGGAAAGCAGCGAAGAAGAATCGGAAGAAAACGCATAATTTTTTTTGGAGAATCAAATTCACTTTATATATTTGCACTCCTGAAAACGGAAGGGAGTTTAGCTCAGCTGGTTCAGAGCATCTGCCTTACAAGCAGAGGGTCACTGGTTCGAACCCAGTAATTCCCACTTCAAAAGCCCTCATTAGAGGGCTTTTTTTATGTTCTTTAAATTGCTGCGAGAATTATGACAAATTAAACAAACGCTTGGCGTTTTCAGTCGTCAGTGCAGCTGTTTCGTCGAACGTTTTTCCAATCGATTTCGCAATGAATTCAACGGTATGCGCAATGAACGCGGGTTCGTTTCTCTTTCCTCGATTGGGAACAGGCGATAAAAATGGGGCATCGGTCTCAACAACGAGTTTCTCTAATGGAATTTTTTGAATGCTTCCATCTTGATTTTTCTTGTAGGTGGAAGTTCCGCCGATTCCGAAATAAAAATTATGGTATGAGGAGATTTTTTTTATCTCATTTTCATTTCCGGTAAAACAATGAAAAACACCTCGTAATTCAGGACTGTCGTGCTCATCGAGACACTCGAAGATTTCTTTGAAAGATTCACGCGCATGAATAATCAGGGGTAAATCGAATTCCTTTGCCCAATTGATTTGTTCGATAAACGATTTTTTCTGTAGATCAAGATTGTCTTGTTTCCAATGCAAGTCAATTCCCGTTTCGCCAATGCCAACAGGCTTTACAATAGGTATGAGCGATTTCATTCTAGCAAGAACTTCTTCGTAATCGTCATTCACATCGCAAGGGTGCAAACCTATCATACTGTAGAAAAAACCAGGATAGTCTTTACACAGCGCGAGCATGGGTTCTATGCTGGCTTCGTCAATATTTGGAAGTAAAACTTTTCCAACTTCGAAGGACTTCGCGCGATCAACAACTTCGGCTAAATCCTCTTTGAAAACATCTAAATAAACGTGACTGTGCGTATCAATTATCATTTCGCAAAAGTAGGGAGTTCCTTTTGAATGTATCTTGCAGCCGAAATGAATTCTAGGGCGAAAATTTTAGTGATTCGATTCAGCAGTATCGGAGATATTGTTCTGACGTCTCCTGTTTATCGAATTCTGCAAGAACAACTGCCGCATGGTGCGGAAGTACATTTGCTTACTCAAAAGCGTTTCGCATTTGTTAACGAAGCAAATCCGTTCATTAATAAAATTTGGCCGGTCGAGAAAAGTGGGATGGAAGTTTTTAATGAATTGAAAGAAGAGAACTTCGATTACATCATAGATCTTCAAAATAGCCTGCGTTCACGAAGCATTCGCAAGAAATTGGGTGCTCTTTCATTTCATGTGAATAAGCAAAATTTCCGCAAATGGATTCAAGTGAATCTTGGAGTTTGGAAAGGTCCAATTAAGCACATCGTAGATCGATATATCGATACACTCAAAACGTTTAATGTTCACAATGATGGCATAGGGTTGGAATACTTCATTCCGTCATCGACAAATTCAATTCAAGATTTACTTCCAAACGAATTTATTCAGGAAGGCTATACAGTAATCGCAGTGGGTGGAGCGCATGAAGGCAAGCGCTGGAGTGAAGAAAATTGGACGGAATTGTCTGAACGTTTTCATGAAGAGCGAATTGTTTGGATAGGAGGGAAGGAAGATGTAATTGAGCTGAAGCATTCGCCTAAGCATCTAGATTTAATTGGAAAATGTAGCGTTCACGAGAGCGCTCAGTTGATTGAAAACGCTAAGGCTGTTATATGCGGAGACACCGGTATGATGCACATTGCGGCTGCATTCAAAAAAGATATTATTGGTTTATGGGGATGTACAACCCCTGATTTAGGAATGGGTGTGTATAGGCCGAAGCCGAAAGTTGGAGAGCACATGCACACTGCTTATTTGCAAGCGAAAAGAAAGGGAAGGCCCTGCTCGAAATTAGGTAACCATTGCAAGTACGGAATGCATAACAAGTGCATCGATGTTATTCATGTAAAACATGTGGAAGAGGCTTTTAATAAAATGAAAAACAAATGGGAATGAAACAAGTATCTGCGAAGGAAACATTGACGATTGCGACGCACATCGTTCTTCCTGAAAATACGAATACGCTTGGAAACCTTATGGGTGGACAGCTTTTGAATTGGTTGGACGTTGCTTCAGCGATTTCAGCACATCGCTTATGCAAGCGCGTGGTTGTTACAGCAGCGGTGAACAACGTTTCTTTTCAACATCCGATCAAGTTGGGAGATATTGTTGTTATTGAAGCCAAAGTATCAAGAAGTTTTTCTACTTCCATGGAAGTGTTTATGGATATTTATGTTGAACATCATACCACTGGTGAGATGATTAAATGCAACGAAGCTATTTATACGTTCGTTGCCGTTGACCAAATGGGAAGTCCGATTCATGTTCCTGAATTAATGCCTGAAACGAAAGAGGAAAAGAATCGCTTTGAAGGCGCTTTAAGAAGAAGACAACTTCGATTGATTTTAGCAGGAAAAATGAAGCCCGAAGAAGCCACTGAACTCAAAGCCTTGTTTGTGTAATGGATACGGTTAAAGCACTTCATATCATCTTCGTAGTGACCTGGTTCGCAGGGTTGTTTTATATCTTCAGACTTTTCGTTTATCACGCGGAAGCGCAAGAAACGAAAGAAGAATTGGAGCGCGAGATTTTAATTAAGCAATATAAAATCATGGAGTGGCGCTTGTGGTACATTATCACTTGGCCAAGCGCAATACTAACATTGATCTGGGGTGTTTGGTTGCTGTATTTTAACCCAGGTTATCTTACGCAACCGTGGATGTTATTGAAACTATTCTTTGTTGTTTGCCTTTTTGCTTATCAAATTTTAGGACAACGAATATTTAAAAATCTGTACGAAGACCGCAAGACCTACAAGGCATATCACATGAGAATGTTGAATGAAGTGAGCACCTTGGTTTTAATCGCAGTAGTTTTCTTGGTTGTTCGAAAAGATGAGTTAAGCTGGGTGTGGGGAGTGTTAAGTATAATTGGAATAGGCCTGATTCTGACGTGTGCTGTTCGCGCTTATGCGAACTACAGGAAACGATTCAACTCATAATCGCACAAAAAGTATTTTCATACCTTTATAAAAAATCAAACGGAAATGTCACGATTATTCTTTCTATTGTTCATTGCATTTCAAGCATTAACACTTGGTTCTTCTGCTCAGAAAAAGAGCTTGCCTGTGTGGTTAGCTGCTGAAAAGAAAAATGATAAATTGGTTTATGTTAATGGGGTTACAATAGCCAATGATACTGATGCTGAAATGCCAACCCGTATTACGGTTGAATTAATTGGAAGTGAATCTAAGAAAGCTACCTTCGATACGTTCAGCGATAGAGGGAATTTTGAATTTTACTTGCGCCCCAATGCGCTTTATCACATCTCTTTTGAAAAGGACGGATACCTTACTAAGATGTTAGAAGTGGTAACGGACAACATCCCTTATAAAGATTGGAAAATTGGGTTTATTTTGGAGCTTCAAGTCTCAATGGAACTGTCTGTCGAAGGCTTCAGTCAAGAGCTTCAGTCTAACCCTTATGCACGTTGCATGTACAGTGCGAAAACAAGAAAAATTGAATTCGATAAGACCTTTTCAAAAGAGTCGAAAGCTGCTTGGGAGAAGGAACGGAATCGTTGTTTGAAGAAATAATTCTAAAGGGCGTAATGCCCTTTTATTTTTTCAAATAGAACGTAGGATAGTTTGAAGTAACTCTCGGTTGTCCAACCCGCTACGTGCGGTGAAAGCAAAACATTGGAATAGGTGAGAAGCTTTTCGAAAAGGGGATTGTCATGCAACCCCTCCAACGAAGATTTTTCAAAAGGAAGTACATCTAATGCTGCATGCGAAACAATTCCGGAATCAAGCGCGTTCATCAGATCTAACGCATTTACATGACCTCCACGCGAAGTGTTAATGAACACTATCTTCTTTTTGAATGAATTGAAAAATGCCGCGTTAGCGTATTCTTTTGTTTCGTCACTCAAGGGCAAGTGTAGACTAACGATGTCGGCATTGTCATATATTTCTTGAAGTGAAACACGTTTAGCCAATGAACCGAATGATTGTTCGGTATACTTGTCAAACTCAATAACAGAGGCTTCGAATCCAGAAAGTTTTTTAGCAACGCTTTGGCCCATGTGTCCGAAGCCAATGAGCGCAATGGTTTTTCCCTTGATCTCAAAACCGCGATGTTCTTCGCGAAGCCATTCTTTTCTTCGAACACTTGCGTTCGCTAAATGTAAATTATTGGCTAATCCGAGAAGCATTCCAATCACATGCTCACCAACGGAATCGCTGTTTCCTTCCGGAGAAGAAAAAACGTTAACGTTGTGTTTTGCGCAACTTTCAAGATCAATGATTTCCAAGCCAGAACCGCTGCGCGCAATGAATTCCAAATTTGTTCCAGCTTGAATAAGCGTATCGTCGAAAGAAATTCGGCTTCGCAGAACAACACCGTTGTAATCTGAAATACATTTCAAAAGTTCGCTGTATGAAATGCTGTAATTGAACTCACATTCAAAACCTAATTCGGTGAGTTTTTCAGCAAGGACAGGATGAACGGTTTCTAAGAATAAGATTCTTTTTCCCATTAGAATAAACTATAGGGTAATGAAGTGAAATGAGTGAGGAAGTAGTGTCCTACACTGAAATAAATAATTAGTCCAACAATATCATTCGCCGTTGTAACGAATGGTCCTGTAGCCAAGGCTGGGTCTATTTTTAATTTGTCGAGCATAAGAGGGAAGAAGGTTCCACTGATACTTGCGAAAATGATCACGCAGAAGAGGGCTAGGGATACTGTGA
>JBILTL010000164.1:0-3684 GCA_044371535.1 Flavobacteriales bacterium
TCATTTCAGAGACCTTGTTAAATCCGAGTTTCGCAGCTGTTGCTTCTTGGTTTCGAACTTCTTCTCTATACCACGGAGCCGTACTGTAAGCCCCATAGAATTTTCCATATTGCCCCGTAAAATCTTCGTGATGCAGGTGAAGCCAATCATATTCAGGAAGTTTTCCAGTTATAATTTCTTCATCATAAATACTCGTGTACGGTATTTCAGCGTAAGTCAAAACCAAGGTCACCGCATCGTCCCAAGGCTGCTTGCCTAACGGAGTGTACACGGCAATTTTCGGAGCCACTTCCAACTTCACCTTTTCCATATTTACTTCAGGGTCGGCTATCTCTTGGTAAATGGCTTGAACTTGCGCGTCTGCTATGACTTGAAAACTTACCCCGCGTTCAGTACACTTTTTTTGAATGCTTGGAATGTTTTCCATCAGAAAACTTCCACCTCTATAATTCAGCAACCATTCAATCGGAAGCTTCTGTTCTAAAACCCAATAGGCTATGCCGTATGATTTAATGTGATTCTGCTGCGACTCGTCCATTGGAATAAGCAACATGCCCGCGAAGCAGGAGTTTCCCAAAAGGGCTAAAGCCAATATGACAAATAATTTGCGCATGCTTCAAAGATACTCATGACGAGGAACAACACAAGACCTAAAAATTTGTGTGTGCTTTTGGTTGAAAAGTCGGTTTGACCTTCCTGCTTCAAATGGCTAACTTTGCAAAAAAAATAATTACACCATGAAGTTTTTCATCGACACAGCAAACTTAGATCAAATTAGAGAAGCTCAAGACTTAGGCGTTCTTGACGGAGTTACAACAAATCCTAGCTTAATGGCAAAGGAAGGTATCTCTGGAACAGACCGCGTAATGAAGCACTATGTTGACATTTGCGAAATTGTTGGAGACGGCGATGTAAGTGCTGAAGTTATTGCAACTGATTTCGACGGAATGGTGAAGGAAGGAGAGGAGTTGGCTGCATTGCACGAGAATATCGTGGTGAAGGTTCCAATGACCAAAGACGGAGTAAAGGCGATTCGCTATTTCACGGACAAAGGAATCCGTACGAACTGTACGTTGATTTTCTCTGCAGGACAAGCGCTTCTTGCTGCAAAGGCTGGAGCTACCTATGTTAGCCCATTCGTAGGACGTTTGGATGATATTTCTACAGACGGAATCGATTTGATTGAACAAATCAGAACCATCTTTGATAATTACGGTTTCGATACTGAAATCCTTGCAGCTTCTGTTCGTCATCCAATGCATGTCATTGCTTGCGCTGAAATTGGAGCAGATGTTATGACCGGTCCGTTAAGCGTGATCTTGCAATTGATGAAGCATCCGTTAACAGACATTGGATTGGCGCAGTTCCTTGCAGATCACAAGAAAGCAGCTGAAGCGAAATAATTTTGATTTCCATATCAGACAACAACGCTGATTATAAAGCGGCACAAATTATTCGGAAGCAAGGCGTTTGTATTCTGCCAACAGATACAGTTTATGCTTTTGCATGTGCGTTGTCAGATAAAAAGGCAATAGAGAAAATGGCTCAATTGAAAGGCGTGCGTTTAGATAACGCGCGCTTTTCTATTGTTTGCAACGACCTGTCGCATTTAGCCACATTCACCAAACCCATTTCAACTCCGTATTATCGCGCGTTGAAAAGGCATACCCCGGGTATGTTTACTTTTTTGTTGGAAGCGAGCAGTCTGGTTCCAAAACTTTTTACTTCACGCAGAACCACCATTGGGCTTCGTGTTCCCGATCACGATTTCCTTCAACGCGTGCTCACCCAACTGGGTGAACCCCTTGTTGTGTCGAGTGTTCATCGGAAAGAAAACGCAGACGAATATCCAATAGAAGCCATCGACCTTGAAGAAGATTGGTCGAACGATGTGGCTGAAATTTTCTTTGAAGACACCTCGAAAATGTTGCTTTCAACGGTTGTCGATTTTTCCGGATTGAACCCTGTCGTGGTTCGCCAGGGTGCAGGGGAGTGGAATCCCTGAACAATATCCATAAACAATTGCTCGTTCGCAAGTTTCAGAATTAGCCCATTCTCACGAAGGTGGTCTTGGTAATTTCACATTGACAAATTGTGACTATGAGAAAAATTGCACTGGGTTTTGTTTTACTTGTTTTGAGCGTCACATCTGTGTTTGCTCAAAAGTCTTACGAAAAAGTTGTGCCCGAGCGAATCTATCGCGAAGCACTGAATCTTTTCGAAAATGAAAAATTCGTTCCGGCAAAAGAGTCGTTCGAAAAGTATCTCTCATTAACCTCGGGTAACGACGGCTATCGCGCAGATGCCGAGTATTATCAAGGTCTTTGCGCCATGAACTTGTTTCATCCAGATGCAGAATACTTGCTCACCACCTTCGTAAGAAACCATCCCGATTCGCATTGGTGTCAGAGTGTGTATTTGGAATTGGCCAACTTCAAATACAAGAGTAAGTCTTACAAGCAATCACTCGAGTGGTTCAATAAAGTTGAAGTGAAACAGCTTCTTGCAGAAGAAAGCCCTTCGTTTTATTACAAGCGCGGATTTGTGAAATTCGATCAAAAGAAATTTTCAGATGCGCGTGTGGATTTCGCGAAAGTGAAAGACGGAGATTCTGAGTATTCCCCAGCTGCGACCTACTACTATGCCTATATCGCATACACCAACAAAGATTATCAGGTTGCATTGGAGTCTTTTCTAAAGTTGAAGGAAGATAAAGATTTTAAGGCGGTAGTTCCATATTTCATTTCTCAGATTTATTACTTGCAGAAGCGTTACGATGAATTACTGGCTTACGCCCCAGCATTGATTAATGCTGAGGAGAATGTGAAAAATAATTATCCGAATGCAAATGGAGATATTGCGCATTTGATTGGTGATGCCTACTTCATCTTAGAGAGGTACGCTGAAGCTCTTCCTTATTTGGAGAAGTATCGAGTGTCTTTAGGTAATGACACAAAGTTATCAGTCGAGGACGCTTATCAATTGGGATTTTGTCGTTATCGCAACGGTGACTACAAGGGAGCTGTAGACGCTTATTCAATTTGCACGAAAGGTGATTCTCCCACTTCTCAATTGGCCAATTACAACATTGGAGATTGCTATCTGAAACTAGATCAGAAAGAATATGCACGTACCGCTTTCGAAGCGGCTTCCAAGCAAACGCATAATGTCGATGTGCAAGAAGATGCGTTGTTCAATTATGCGAAATTGGCTTTCGAACTTTCTTACAACCCTTTCCATGAAGCCATTTCAGCTTTTGAAGGGTATCTCGATAAATACCCGAACTCTGCCCGTCACGACGAAGCCTACGAGTTCTTGTTGAATGTGTATTTGAAAACCAGAAACTACGAGCGCGCCCTAACTTCATTGGATAAAATGAAGGTGAAAGACATTCGTGCGAAGACTTCTTATCAGATAGTAGCTTTCAATCGTGGGGTAGAATTGTATCAAGCAGAAAGTTTTGCAAGATCGGAAGAGTTTTTCACGAAGTCGCTTGAGTACCCTGTGAATACGTATCTCATGGCTCAGGCGAAATATTGGATGGGTGAGATTAATTATCGCCAGAATAAATTTCCAAAAGCGAAAGAGTATTATTTGGCTTGTATTGCTGAGCCTGCAGCATTCAACTCTGAATATTACGCATTGGCCAATTACAGTTTAGGTTACACTTATTTTAAATTGGGA
>JBILTL010000165.1:0-3660 GCA_044371535.1 Flavobacteriales bacterium
TGTGTGTTGTTGTTCGAGTTTGCATGGAATGATCAAATCCTTCAATGCTCGAATGCTCCGCTATGCGTCGCAAGCGATTCGCTACTTGTGTCCAAGTAGCAAAAGGAATGATCCAATACATCAGTAACCACATGCCATGATTGAAATAGATGAAGCTCGAAAAAACAATGATGTAAAACGAAATCCGCGCGATGGTATACCCAAGTGGCGTCGGTTCTTTTTTTCGCTTCACGTGTTTACCTGACATAACTTTCAATGTTTCGAAGACGCCAATTCCGGTAAACTGAATGAAAATAATTTTGAAGAATTTTTTTGCAGACATCGGGAACTTCCAATTTTCATCGTGCTTCGCAATGAAGTCAGGATCTTCATCTGTGTTCAAATAACGGTGATGCGCCAAGTGCTTAATGCGATATGAGCGCATAGAGATAAACAAGGGCCAAGCGCAGAAGACTTCGGCAAGAACATCGTTCAACGTTGTGTTTCGAGAAATAAGATTGTGCACCGATTCATGCATAATGAGTCCCAAAGCCAAGTAGCGCGCGCCAAGGAAGAAAACCAAGACAATGTAAAGTGGCCAAGAGAAAAAGTTTTCACACAAGATTCCTGATCCTACAATAGCGGCCCATTCAACCACAATAGAAAAAATGCCTCGTAGCGTGCTCACGTTATGCCAAGACTTTAATTTGTCTTTGGGAAGTAATACGCGAATTTCGTTTGGCCTTTTTAAGGTGTGTATCATTTTCCGCTTTGTATTTTGTCTATTTTAGATGAATCAAAAATAGCAATAACAGATGTACTTGCTGTCGCTAAATAAAAATATTGTAGTTGAAGTTTTCGGAGGTAAGGGCGCGCAGCTTTCACGCATGATGCGAGCAGGTTTTCCTATTCCCGATGGTTTTGTTATTTCTACACGTGCTTTCGAACGTTTCGAGAAACAGAATTTTTCCATTGAAGAGATAAAGAGTGAAGTTCAATTTGAATTGAATCGAATTGGCGCCTCGCATTACATGGTTCGTAGTTCGGCAATTGGCGAGGATTCCGATGAGAATTCGTTCGCGGGACAGCTCGATTCTTTTTTATGTGGAAACGATATTGACGAGATTCTTCAATACATAAAAAAATGTTGGAAGTCTTATGAGAAGGAAAATGTAAAGACCTACGAGGCCATTTCGAACAAGCGTCTTGAGGGTATGGGGGTTGTCGTGCAAGCCTTGATAGATCCCGATTATGCTGGCGTAATTTTTACGCGGTCCTATCTAGAAGCCAATGCCGTGTTGGTTGAATACGTTCAAGGACACGGCGAGAAATTGGTTTCAGGAGAAGTCACCCCCATGCGTTTTCATTACAGATACGGCGAGGGAAGTGGAGATGCAGAATTTCTTCCTGCGCTGGAAGAAGGTATGCACGTTGCGAAGAAGATTGAGGCGCATTACGGTATGCCCATGGACATTGAATGGGCCCTGAAAGATGGAAAGTTTTATGTTGTTCAGGCGCGCAAGATTACAACACCTTGGAAAGAGCCCGAAGTGTATTGGTCGAACACGAATGTGAATGAAAATTATCCAGAAGCTATTTCGCCATTATTGTATTCGATAGCGCGACAATCGTATTATCATTATTTCAAAAACCTTTCAAGGCTGTTTCAAGTTTCGGAAGAATCTATTCGTGCATTGGAAGGCTCCTTCACGAATGTCATAGGTGTCTTTGGTGGGAAGATGTATTACAACATGAGTAGCATTCATGCGATTCTTTCAGCGTCGCCTTTTTCTGAAGCACTCATTCAGTCGTTCGATAATTTTGTTGGATATGCAGAAGGTGCGAAAGCTTCTAAAATCCCTTCAACTAAAAAAGAGAAATTTGTTTTTGTTCGAAATGTGTTGAAGCAAAACAAGGCGCTTACGCAGAATGTGGTTGAGTTTGAAAGAATAGTTTCGAATTACATGAGCGATGTTCAAGGAGCAATTACGCATTCAGATATTACGAAGTTGTTTCATGGATTTATTGAAATTCGCATGCACAGCTGGTATCGAGCGTCGTTAGCCGATTTCTTCGCCATGGCATTTCACGGTTTGTTGGGAAAGTTGTGCGTGAAGTATTACGGTGAAGGCGGAGTTGGCATTCAAAACAAACTTATTCAGGCCATTCCGAATTTAATAAGTAGTCGTCCGGTTATAGACATGCACGAACTTGTCCTTTCCATTCGAAAAAATGATATTGTTTACACGAAATTTCAAGAAGGTAACGCACTTGATTTTTGGATTTGGTTGAACGACGAATGTGCTGAAAGTGCTGTCTGCAAGGGAATACATGATTACTTGAACAACTGGGGTTTCCGTTGTTCAGGAGAACTCATGCTCACGTTTAAGAATTACATTGAGGAACCCGAACGATTCGTTGCGTTGTTAATGCAATACGAAAAACTTCCTGATCAGAATCCGGAAGAGGTCATGCACTCAAAATGCCTCGAGGCTGTTCAGGCTAAGCGCGATTTTAAAAAGTATATTTTCAAGAAGAATAAATTGAATTTTTTGAAATCGATTCTTCACGCCTGGCAATTGAATTTCTTGGTGAAGAATGCGTGTCGCGGAATTTCATCGCGTGAACGTGTTCGCTTGAAACAAGCGCAGTTGTATTTCGGATTCAAGTTGGCGTTGAAGAAAGTTGAGCAATCGTTTATTCAACGAAACATTTTGAAAACAGAGGGAGAAATATTCTTTTTGAACTATTCGGAAATTGCCGAGCACCTCGATGCTTCGCAAATGGCGTCGCAAGCAAATTCAGAAATAGTGGAATCGCGCAAGCAAGCGTTCGAAGATGAATCGAAATTGATTTATCCAGATGATTTTTATACGACTTTTGGAAAGTATTGCTCTCCCGAACATGTCACACGCAAAGAAGTAAGTATTGATTCGACAAGTGATTTGAAAGGATTGTGCGCTTGCGGAGGAGTGTTAACGGGAAGGGTGAAAGTATTAGATACAGTGATGGAAGCTGATAAATTGGAAAAGGGAGATATATTGGTTACTCGTCAAACAGACCCAGGTTGGGTTTCTGTTTTTCCGTTAATCAGCGGGCTTATTGTAGAGCGCGGAGGAATGCTTTCTCACGGAGCAATTGTCTCACGTGAGTTCGGAATTCCTGCAATAGTGGGAGTAGAGTTAGCAACTCAAAAATTGAAGGACGGAGATTTAATTACACTCAATGCCGACAAAGGTACCATTGTCATACATGATTGAAACGCTTCGCTTATATACCGCTCAACGATTTTCGACGTTGATGTTTTTTAGCTTGGCTGTTTTTCTTTTTTTATTCTCTGTTCCTTTTCATGCCATTGATCTGCTTTCATTGATTGATGTTTTGAAAGTGTTCTTTATGCTTTGGGTCATGCGTTTGTATGATGACGTTATGCAATGGGAGAACGATCTGGAATTTGATGAGCGCATTTATACTCACCCTGAATCGCGATCCAAATTAATTCTTCCGCTTGTCCTAAGCATGGCATTGAGCGTGAGCTTCTGTTTGTGTGACAGTCCAGATTTTTCATTGGCGACGATGTGGTTGTATTTTATCATTGTGAATCATGTATTGTACAAAGCGCTGATGCATAGAAGCTTTTGGGCATTTGTTCTTCCGTTGCTTAAATACCCTTTTCTGTTT
>JBILTL010000166.1:0-3630 GCA_044371535.1 Flavobacteriales bacterium
ACGTATCGAAGATTCCACCTGAAGAAGCGCAAGCGCCCATGGAAAGAACCCATTTCGGTTCAGCCATTTGCTCGTACACTTGACGTAAGATTGGTCCCATCTTTTTCGAGATGGTTCCCATAACCATAAGCAAGTCTGCTTGTCTTGGTGAGAAACTCAAACGCTCCGAACCGAAACGTGCAAGATCGTAGTGAGAAGCCATGGTAGCCATGAACTCAATTCCGCAACATGAAGTTGCGAATGGCAAAGGCCATAATGAATTCGCGCGGGCAAGTCCAACAGCTTTGTCTAACGATGTGGCGAAAAATCCTGCGCCTTCGAAACCTTCTGGCTTGTGGCTTGGATCAATGTTTACACTCATTTCTTTTGTATTAAAAAGTTTTTATTTCTCCCAGTTTAATGCTCCTTTCTTAATGATGTAGACTAAACCTACAATCATCAATCCCATGAAGGCGAACATTTCCCACAATCCAAACACTCCGAGCTCTCTGAAGTTCACTGCCCAAGGGTACATGAAGATTACTTCAACGTCGAACAATACGAATAGAATGGCAACCAAGAAATATTTGATGGAAAAAGGCGTACGCGCATTTCCAACAGATTCAATTCCGCACTCGAATGCTTCGTTCTTAATTTTTGTTTTTCTCTTCGGACCAAGTAGGTGTGTCAGCAACATTGTGGTGACAACAAAACCAGCGGCAACGAGTGCCATGAAAACGATGGGTAGATATTCCCAAAGGTGTGATGTTTTTTCCATTTCTTGCAGAAGCCCATTTTAGGGCGTCGCAAAGTTAGAAGGAACAACGGATTAACATAGTTTTTCGATGTGTTTTTTCACACGAATATTCAAAGTTTCAAACAAAAAGAAAGGAGGCAAGCCTCCTTTCAAATAGTATTTAAAATCGTTCTAAGTAATTACAGTCCTAAGAGTACTTCTTCAGCTGATTTTCCTCCGAACAACATGCGCTCAGGGTTCTCTAACATTTCTTTCACCTTCACCAAGAATCCAACGCTTTCTCTTCCGTCGATAATGCGGTGATCGTAGCTTAAGGCGATGTACATGATTGGGCGAATTACCACTTGACCGTTCTCTGCGATAGGACGCTCAACAATGTTGTGCATGCCTAGAATAGCGCTTTGCGGAGGGTTAATGATAGGTGTTGAAAGCATAGATCCAAACACTCCACCGTTTGTAATGGTGAAGGTTCCGCCTTGCATGTCGTCAACTGTAATTTTTCCATCACGAGCCTTTTTCGCTAATCCACCAATGCCTTTTTCAATGTCGGCAAGTGAAAGCATTTCAGCATTTCTTACAATTGGAACCATCAATCCTTTCGGAGTTGATACCGCAATTCCAACATCGCAGAAGTTGTTATAAACGATGTCAGTTCCGTCTATGCGTGCATTCACAGCAGGGAACTGCTGAAGTGCTTCACAAACGGCTTTAGTGAACAAGCTCATGAAGCCCAATCCAACACCGTGTTTCTCTTTGAATAATTCTTTGTATTTCGCACGAAGATCCATGGCTGGCTTCATGTTCACCTCGTTGAAGGTGGTTAACATAGCAGTGTTGTTCTTCACAGAAACCAAACGTTCAGCAACTTTTTTGCGAAGCATGGTCATTTTTTCGCGACGCTCAGTTCTTTCGCCAGTTCTAGCAGGAACAGCAGAAGTGTCGAATCCGGCAGCCATAGCCGCTGCTACGTCGCTCTTCAAAATTCTTCCACCCGGACCTGTTCCGCTTACTTGCGCAGCAGACACATTGTTTTCTGCCATCATCTTCGCAGCAGCAGGGGCCGCGTGGCCAGCTGCATAACTAGCCGCTGGTCCAGGAGATGGTGCCGCAGCTGGCGCAGGTGCAGGTGCTGCAACCGGAGCCGCTTCCGCTTTCGGAGCCGCTGCTGGAGCAGGTGCATTGCCTTGCTTCGAGGTGTCAATGGTTGCAGCAGTTGCTCCAACCGCTACAGTGTCGCCCGCTTCAGCAAGAATGGTAATTTCACCAGACGCTTCAGCAGTCATCTCCAACGTAGCTTTGTCGGAATCAATTTCCGCAATCACCTGTCCGTTTTGAACGAAGTCTCCAGACTTTACAACCCAGTTGGCAATCTGAACTTCGCTAATACTCTCTCCTGGAGAGGGAACTTTAATTTCAATTACTGACATACTTCTATTTTTTAGGCTTTAGAAACCTTATCAAACAAGGTGGTTATCATTTTATTCATTCGCATCTCATGCACACGCGGAGAACCGGTAGCCGGAGAAGCTGACGCTGGCAAACTTACAACGTCTAAGTTTAAGTCACGCAATGCGCGCATCATGTAGCTCCAAGCACCCATGTTTTCGGGTTCTTCCTGACACCACACCAACTGCGCTTTTTTGCTGTATTTACCAAGCAATTCACGAATTTGCTTTTCAGGAAGCGGATAAAGCTGCTCAATACGCACCAACGAAATCTCGTCGGTTAGTCCGCGCTTCTCTTTTTCTTCCAACAATTCGTAATATACTTTTCCGGTGCACAACGCAACCACTTTGGTTTGTTTGCGCGCCTTAATGTTATCGTCGATCACCTCGCGGAATCCACCTTTCGCTAAGTCTTCGATTTTCGAAACGGCTTTCGGATAGCGCAATAATTTTTTTGGAGTGAACACAACCAACGGCTTGCGATACTCAGTCTTCACTTGTCTGCGAAGCAAGTGGAACATGTTCGAAGGAACGGTACAGTTCGCAACTTGAATGTTCAGCTCAGCAGCCAATTGAAGGAAACGCTCCATACGACCAGAGCTGTGCTCCGATCCTTGTCCTTCAAATCCATGTGGAAGAAGAATGGTAATTCCGTTCATCGTGCGCCATTTGTCTTCAGCGGCAGCAATGAATTGGTCGAACATAATCTGTGCTCCGTTATTGAAGTCACCGAACTGCGCTTCCCAAATGGTCAATCCTTGCGGTGTTCCAAAGGCATACCCATAATCGAATCCAAGCACGCCGTATTCGCTCAACAAACTGTTATAGATCGAAAGCTTCGCTTGTTTCGGACTAATTTCATTCAAAGGAACAATGCGCTTCTCTTCGTCTTCGTCTGTTTTAACAACAGCGTGTCTGTGCGAGAATGTTCCGCGCTCAACGTCTTGTCCTGAAATACGAATCGGATGTCCTTCTTCCAGCAAAGTGGCGTAAGCCAACAATTCTCCAAGCGCCCAGTCCAATGCGTTATTGTCTAACATGGTTCTGCGGTCTTCGAAAACTTTCTCAATCTTACGGAAGAATTTTTCTCCTGCTGGAAGTGTGGAGATTTTCGCTCCCAATTCCAATAATTTCTTTTTGGCTACTGCCGTTTCAATGCTTTGCTCGAAATCTTTTTCAGAGGCAACGCGAATGTCTTTCCAAGTCTCTTCCAAGAAGTGCTTCACATACGCTTGCTTCACGCCGCGTGACTTGTCGTATTGCTCATCTAAATGTGCTTCGAAGTTGGTCTTCGCTGCATTTACTTCATCTTGTGTAAGGACACCTTCACCCATTAATTTGTTTGCATACAAATCGCGCAAGCTTAAGTGAGAAGCAATGGCTTTGTATAAACTTGGCTGGGTGAACTTCGGCTCGTCGCCTTCGTTGTGACCGTATTTGCGGTACCCT
>JBILTL010000058.1:0-12540 GCA_044371535.1 Flavobacteriales bacterium
TGAACGGTGTGTTTCGAACACACCTTTCTCCTTCAACTCAAGAAAAATTTGTTGACTCATCTCAATATGTTCAGGAGATGAGGTGCGGTAATATTCATCGAACGAAATTCCGAAATCGCGGAAAGCATCGCCCATGAGTTTGTGATAAAAGTCTACAATCTCGCGAGGTGTTTTACCCTCCTTCTTCGCACGCAACGTAATAGCAGCGCCGTGTTCGTCTGATCCACAGATAAAAGCCACATCCTTATCCTTCCCTCTTAAATAGCGAACATAAATGTCTGCAGGCAAGTATGCCCCTGCGATATGTCCAATGTGAATAGGACCGTTCGCGTAGGGAAGAGCTGAGGTGACAAGGTGTCTTTTTGGTGACTTCATCTTTTTTGTGGTGTTTTGCGCAGAAAACTGCGAATTTAGCGCATCAAAGATAAAGCGATGCAACCAGCTTTTTTACAACAAGGCGATACGATTGGAATAATTGCCACTGCAAGATTCCTTACAAGCGAGCAATGGCAATTCGCTGAAGGGATTATTACGTCGTGGGGGTTGAAAATCAAACTTGCGGAAAACGTTTTCACACCTCAGTTTCAACTTGCTGGAAATGCAGCTGAACGCACACAATCTTTCCTTTCACTTTGGAATGATAACGAAGTGAAAGCCTTGCTGGTGGCGCGAGGTGGATACGGCACCGTTCATACCATTGATGAAATCGATCCTTACTTGAATTCTTCGAAATGGATTTGCGGCTATTCCGATGTGACCGTATTATTGAATGCCTGCACGAACAAAAACATTGCGTGCATTCATTCGACCATGCCTATTTCCTTCGAACATGCAACACAGGAAGCGCTAGAGAATTTGAGATGCGCGCTTTTCGGAGAATCTTTTTCATTCAATTGGAGTGAAAATCACATTCAAGTTGGAAAGACTAAAGGTGAAATTGTAGGTGGAAATTTATCTGTGATCTACAGCCAACTTGGTTCTTCAACGCAGTTAAATACGGAAGGAAAAATTTTGTTTTTGGAAGATGTGGATGAAATGCTTTATCACGTGGATCGCATGCTAACTGCATTGAAACGCGCGGGAATGTTCAAGAATATTTCTGGATTAATTCTCGGTGGATTCACACAAATGCGCGACAACACGGAAGAATTCGGATTCTCGAGCAATAATCCTTGGGGAAAATCCGTAGAACAAATGATTCGAGAAATTGGCTTAAGCGCTGAGACTCCTGTTGCTGTTGGATTTCCGGCTGGACATTTAAATGACAACAGAGCTTTTTATATGGGACTAAACGCGGAATTAATTGTGAATGAAAATTCTGCACAACTGACATGGAAATAACTACCTTTGCGTAGTTCGTGTAAAAAATACACTAACTAAAATGGGCGCTAAAAACATAACATTTTCGAACGACGAGTATTTGAATTTCGAGCTAATCGGAATTAACTCGAGAGAGAAAGATTTTCGATTGGCGTGGTTTTTAAATCGTGAAATGAAATGGAGTTTGGAGCGCATGAAGCCCTACAAACTCGAAACAAAAGAACAAAACTCAGAACATGAATTGTTCAAGTTCGTTTCCGAAGAAAATCATTACACCATTCACTTAATCTCTAACCGTTCACTTCAGGGAACATTGATTCCTGAATATGCGCAAATTGAATATCTGCTTAAAGTTGAAGGCAGAGAAGACATAGAAGAGTTGTTAAAACAAATTAGAAAAATAAACAATGTGCTCGCCGCATTTCACCTGACGCAAGAAAGCATGAAACACGTGAGTCATTTGTTCTTCGATTGATTATGAAAAAAACGAAAATAGTAGCGACCATCGGTCCTGTATCTGCAAACAAAGAAGTTCTGAAAGGAATGATTCAAGCCGGCTTAAATGTTGTGCGCTTGAATTTTTCTCACGGCACTCATGATGACCATTCTAGCGTTGTTGCCTTTGTTCGTGAGATTGACAAAGAGTTAGGAACAAACACCGCTTTACTTGCAGATTTGCAAGGTCCGAAATTACGTGTGGGTGTTATGCAAGACAATGGTGTAATGTTAGAAGCTGGAAAGCAAATTATCATTACGACGGAAGAACAAATCGGAACTGCAACGCATATCTACACGAACTACAAAGAGTTTCCTTCAGACGTGAAACCTGGGGAGCGTGTTCTACTTGACGACGGTAAGATTGCGATTCGCATTCTTTCCACCGATGGAAAAAAAGAGGTGTTGTGTGAGATTATTCAAGGTGGAATTCTTTCATCGAAAAAAGGATTGAACCTTCCTGAAACAAAAGTCTCACTTCCTTCCTTATCGAAAAAAGATTTGAATGATTTAGAGTTTGCTCTTTCGATGAACATCGATTGGATCGGACTTTCATTCGTTCGCACAGCGGAAGATGTTCGCGTGTTGAAAGGCATTATTGCTGAGAATGGCAAGCACGCTAAAGTGGTTGCGAAAATTGAAAAACCAGAAGCACTGGAAGTTATAGATGCCATCATTCGCGAGACCGACGCTGTTATGGTTGCTCGTGGAGATCTAGGGGTGGAGATTCCTATTGAACAAGTACCACTTGCTCAGAAGATGATTGTAAAGAAATGTGTTGAAGCTGCGAAACCAGTTATCGTGGCAACACAAATGATGGAGAGCATGATTACAAGTATGACTCCAACACGTGCAGAAGTAACAGACGTTGCGAATGCAGTATTGGATGGCGCAGATGCTGTTATGCTTAGCGGAGAGACAAGTGTTGGAGCTTACCCCGTTGCGGCTATAACCATGATGCATAACATCATTAACGAAGCGGAAAAGTTCCCAGGTTTGTACTACCTAGAAGAAGCGCCTTATGAGATGGACGAGACTCGTTTCATCACGGACAGTATTTGCTTCAGTGCTTGCCGTGTTGCGAAGCGCACAGGTGCAACCAGCATTGCAACGATGTCATTCTCTGGATACACCGGATACAAAATTTCAAGTTGGAGACCGAATGCTCATGTATTCGTCTTCACAGGAAACAAACGAATTCTTACGCAATTGAACTTAGTTTGGGGTGTGAAAGCGTTCTTCTATGATAAGATGGTAAGTACCGACCAAACCATTGCAGACATTCGTTACATCTTGAAGAAAAACGGTTACGTGCAAGAAGGAGATTTCTTGGTAAACGTAGCGTCTATGCCTATTGCAGAGCAAGGCACAACAAACATGTTAAAGATTAGTCGAATATAGTTTTCGGATTGCCTTGCAATCCACCTGTATGAAACATTAAAACCGAACCTTCGTTCGGTTTTTTGTTTCCGACCAAAAACGCGTGCATGAGTTTGCCGGTGTAAACAACATCAAGTGGAAGCTTATGGATACTGTTCATCTGTTGAATGAATTCCACCAAGCGATCATTGTATTTTCCATAACCACCAAATTCATCTTCGCTGAAAACTACCGCGCGCTCTAAGACTTCGTCGGCTGCAATTTCATCGTGAAAAAAGTATATCAACTTATTTCGAATTTCGTTTCGCATATAATGCTCGCCTTTCAATGCACTGTATATCCATACCTTTTGGTGAGGCTTCGATTGAACAAGAAGACCTGCTGCAGTTGTTCCAGTGCCCGCAGCAACCAGCCAATGATCGAAAGTGTAATCTTCTTCACTGACCATTTGCATAGCGCCATTCATTCCTAAATAATTCGCTCCACCTTCGGGAACTAAAAAAGCGGACTCCCATTTATCGTGAACCCAAGCTTTCATCTCTTCACTGTTCCTTTCCTCGTAATCGGATCTTGAGATAAAACAAAGCTCCATGCCGCATTCTTTCGCAAACAACAAAGTTGGACTGTATGTCTTTGGTTCTTCACCACGAATAATACCTACAGCATGAATTCCCAATTCCTTTGCGGCGGCGGCTGTTGCGTATATGTGATTGCTGTAGGCTCCACCGAAAGTAACCAATTGCTTAGCACCTCTTCGATTCATTTCTTCCAGATTGAACATTAACTTAAACCACTTGTTCCCATTGATAGTTGCGTGCATGCGGTCAAAACGCTTGACAGCCAACTTCCAAGTTTCATCGAAAACTAAGTTATCGTAAGCGGGAAGTTGAAAATTAATTTTTTTGTTCAAGTCAGTAAAATGCATTTTTGCCATATGAGAGAGGAAGAGAATTCAAAAGTACATGGTGAAGACTACTACTTGAGCGAAGAGGGTTATTTTATTTTTACCGAAGAATATCATTTGAAAAGAGGGTATTGCTGCCTCAGTGGCTGCAAGCATTGTCCTTACGGCTACGATAAAAAAACAGGTAAAACGAAGAAATAACCTTGCATCTTTGTAAAAAACAATTGTATGCGTTTGTTAATACTTCTCGGGCTACTTCTTCCTCAGTTCGCATTCTCTCAGTTTCAAAAAGACAGTATTCATTTTTCGGGTTACACTGAAATTTATTTCTCCCAAGATCAACACAATTGGAATGATCATGAGCGTCCTGAATTTTTATACAGTCACACTTCAACCAATCACTTCGCATTAAATACCGCTGTAATAGATTTCAAATACAGCTCTGAGCGTTTGAAAACGCAACTTTCATTGGTTGAAGGAACATACGCGAATAAGGTAACATCATCAGAACCCATTGGATTTGGGGCACTCTACGTTGGAAACATCTCTTACAAATTAAGTCCTTCAAAAGATTTTTGGCTTCAGGCTGGGATATTCCCTTCGCACATTGGTCTTGAATCTGCCATTGGCTTTTCTAATTTATCCATGACTAGAAGTCTCGCTGCAGAGAACTCTCCTTACTATGAAAGCGGATTAAACCTTCAATACACTTCAAAAAACAATAAATGGTTCGGATCTCTCTTGCTTCTTAATGGTTGGCAAACGATGACTCTTACACCCCAGCAAACTTTACCTGGCCTTGGGACGCAAGTTCAATTCAAACCGAACTCAAAGTTTACGTTGAATCACTCCACTTACTTAGGAGAAGTAGCTGTATTGGATAGTTCTCAGTTAAGAATGTTTCAAAACTTATATGCCAGTATTTTGCTGAAAGATAAATGGACCGTTCAACTTCAGGCTGATTACGGAATACAGGAAACAGGCAAAACAGGATTCGACAAACACTGGGTTACAGGATTCATTGGAATGGCCTACAAAGTGAATGAAAAACTATCACTCGTCGGGCGCGGCGAATTGTTTAAGGATACAAATAATCTAGTGACAGCAGGTGTAATCAATGATTTGTGGGGTTATAGTTTCAATATAAATTATTTACTTGATGAGCACTTGCTTCTTCGCGCAGAATGGCGAAACATCACCTCTAACAGTTATAGGTTCACGTTTCAGAACTTCAACGAAAAACAAATGAACGGATTAAATTTGTCGCTTGCAGCGCAATTCTAGCATTTCAAACTATGTCAACATTTCACACTCAAATACAAGAAGGAATCCCGAGTTACTTGCCGGAAATTCCTTCCATGGATTCAAGCATAAATCGCGCTCCGAAGCGAAAAGAAATTCTTTCGAATGAAGAGAAAGGCTTAGCCTTACGAAATGCATTGCGCTATTTTCCTGCAGAGTTACACGAAACTTTAGCCGCAGAGTTCGGTGAAGAATTGAAAACTTACGGACGCATTTACATGCACCGTTATCGTCCGACATACGAAATGTATGCACGTCCGATTTCTGAATACCCTGCCAAATGCGAGCAAGCGGCATCTATCATGCTCATGATTCAAAACAATTTGGATCCTCGAGTTGCGCAACATCCATATGAGTTAATCACCTACGGTGGAAACGGCGCAGTCTTTCAAAACTGGGCGCAGTACCGTTTGGTGATGAAATATTTGAGTGAGATGACTGAAGAACAAACGTTAGTGATGTATAGCGGTCATCCGATGGGACTCTTCCCTTCTAGTCCATCTGCACCGCGCGTTGTGGTGACAAATGGCATGATGATACCGAATTACAGCAAGCCAGACGATTGGGAGAAATTCAATGCATTAGGAGTTACGCAATACGGACAGATGACCGCGGGATCATACATGTACATAGGTCCGCAAGGTATTGTTCACGGCACAACCATTACAGTTATGAATGCGGCGCGCATGCTTCGTAACAAACGTGGAGATAAAAACATTTACGCGCGTGCAGCTGAAGGATTGTTGTTTGTTACCGCTGGATTAGGCGGTATGAGCGGTGCGCAGCCCAAGGCCGGAAATATTGCAGGTTGTGTTTCAATTACAGCAGAGGTAAATCCGAAAGCTGCCACGAAGCGCTTCGAGCAAGGTTGGGTAGATGAACTCATCGACAACATTGATGAACTGTGTACACGCACTCAAGAAGCATTGAAAATTGGAAAAGCACACAGCTTTGCCTTCATTGGAAATATTGTTGAAGTGTGGGAAGTCTTTGCTGAACGAGGCATTCACATTGACTTGGGTAGCGATCAAACTTCGTTGCACAACCCATGGGCGGGAGGATATTATCCTGTCGGACTTTCTTACGAAGAGAGCAACACACTTATGGCAGAGAACCCTACTCTCTTCAAAGAAAAAGTTGAAGAGTCACTTATTCGTCATGCTGCTGCGGTTCAAAAGCACAGTGAGCAAGGCATGTATTTCTTCGACTATGGAAATGCATTTTTGTTGGAAGCTTCGCGAGCTGGTGCTAATGTGATGGCCGATGTTCCAACTTTAGAGCGTGAATTCAAATACCCTTCATATGTTCAAGATATTTTAGGACCACTCTGTTTCGACTACGGATTCGGGCCTTTCAGATGGGTGTGCGCTAGCGGGAAATCGGAAGATCTAGATGCTACGGATAACATAGCGTTAGAAGTTATGTTGAAGTTGAAAGAAACGGCGCCTGCTGAAATTCAACAGCAACTAGCTGACAACATTCAATGGATTCGCGAAGCGAAAAGCAACAAATTGGTTGTGGGTTCGCAAGCCAGAATTTTATACGCCGATGCGCAAGGAAGAATGGAAATCGCAGCGGCATTCAACAAAGCTATTGCTGAAGGAAAAATTGGACCTGTTGTTTTAGGAAGAGATCATCACGATGTGAGTGGAACAGATTCCCCTTATCGCGAAACAAGTAACATCTACGATGGTTCTCGATTCACAGCAGACATGGCTGTTCAGAATTTTGTTGGAGACGCCTTCCGCGGAGCGACGTGGGTGAGTTTGCACAACGGCGGTGGCGTTGGTTGGGGAGAAGTAATTAACGGCGGATTCGGAATGTTACTCGACGGCAGTGAAGCGTGCGACAAGAAATTACGCAGCATGTTGCATTGGGACGTTAACAACGGAATCGCGCGTAGAAGTTGGGCACGAAACAAAGAAGCTGTTTTCGCAATTGAGCGCGCAATGGAACAAGAGCCTTTATTGAAAGTTACACTTCCGCAAGAAGTGAAAATTTCACTCGACTCTTTTATTCACTAAGCAACACTTTTCACTGCAGGAGCAACCGGTTCAATGGTGTCTTGATAAACCGGACCAACATATTCTTCGTCGTACGACAAGGCCAAATTCAACACATAAAAAACGTTGAGCAAGCATGCGAAGAATGCATCGGTGTATGTGCGCTTTCCAAAAGACTGCGCCAATTGAACCAATACTTTAAATCCGAAGAAGATGTTCAGCACAGGTATTGCGAAATACCAAACGTGTTTTACGGGTCGACCAATAATTTTCATGACAATCATCAGGTCCCAAATTGGAACAAACGCAGCTGTCATTGGCTGATTGGCCTTGGCAAACAATTTCATTTTGGAAACGAATCCGACAAGGATAATAAATCCTGCGATTAGTATAAGGTGCGGCTGCTTAGCCCACACCTCTTGCAAGGCAATAGTTAAGTTCATAATCTTTTTAGTTAGGTACTTGAAAGACGGAAAGGTTTGAAAGAAGTTGCCTTAACTTATTGATTTCAAATACTGATAATTGTTAATTTTTTCATTCCTAAGCGAGTACTATTTCGAATGACTCGTGCTATTGAAGAACAGTTCTGAAGAATAAGTTATAAATTCACACTTCCATGAACGTAAAAACCATTCATTCATTCGACGAAATACAAAAAATTCTCACGGAAGAAGTGGGCGCGCATTCGGCTACTTTCATTTTATGCGACAGCAATACGAACGAACACTGCGTGCGTTTCCTACTCGAAACCATTCCAGCTTTAAATGAAGTTCCAATTATTGAAATTCCAGAAGGGGAAGAAAGCAAATCACTCGAGATCGTTGGGCAGCTGTATGAAGAATTGCTTCATCACAATGCCGACAGGCAATCGCTGCTGCTTAATGTTGGAGGAGGTGTTATTTCAGACATTGGCGGATTCGTTGCTTCAACTTACAAAAGAGGAATTGACTTCATTAATATTCCAACCACAGTAATGGCACAAGTAGATGCCGCTATGGGCGGAAAGTGTGGAATAGATTTGATGGACGTGAAGAACGCTGTTGGACTATTCAGCTGGCCAAAAAGTGTACTTGTTTTCACTGGATTCTTAAATACGCTTTCCGAAAAAGAATTGAAATCTGGTTTCGCAGAAATGTTGAAACATGCATTAATAGCCGATGCCGAATACTGGGAAGCACTGATACACGTCAACCCTACAGAGGCTTCTCACATTGCTGTCTTTGTGAAACGTTCCAATGAAATCAAATCGGAGATTACCACTGAAGACCCGAACGAACGTTCGGTTCGAAAGAAGTTGAACTACGGGCATACCATTGGACATGCAATCGAATCTTTCTTTCTCAAGAAATCTGATCCCATTACCCACGGCAATGCTGTAGGCTGGGGAATGGTGCTTGAAAATCGAATAGCCGTTAAGTTGGAAATGCTCAATACTTCTTTGGCTCAAACCATTGAAAAAAGAATACTGGATATTTTCGGGCCGCTTCCTTCTTTCAACAAAGAAGAAATAGATCAGATTTTTCAATTCATGTTGAATGACAAAAAGAACAAGAACGGTGTGTTTCACTTTTCATTGATTACAGGTATTGGTCAATGTTCCATTCAAGTTGAAGTGAGCGATGAAATTGCAAGAGAAGTAATTTCTCTTTAATCGATATTTTCCCACTGAAGTTGAAGGCAGGTGCTTAAATTTGCACCTTCATTCAACAACCATGGAAATTCCAAGCAAATACTCTCCAAACGAGACGGAAGACCGCATTTACGCAATGTGGCTAGAGAAGAAGGTTTTTAAATCTACTCCTAACGATAAGCCTGCGTACACCATTGTTATTCCTCCGCCGAACGTCACAGGGGTATTGCACATGGGGCACATGTTGAATAACACCATTCAAGATTTACTTATTCGTCGTGCGCGTATGCGGGGCTTCAACGCATGTTGGGTGCCCGGTACAGACCACGCCTCTATTGCTACTGAAGCGAAAGTGGTTCAAAAACTTCGCAAAGAAGGAATCAAGAAATCTGACCTTTCTCGCGACGCGTTCATGGAGCACGCGTGGGAATGGACGCACAAGCACGGTGGAATTATTTTAGATCAATTGAAGAAGTTGGGAGCGAGCTGCGACTGGGATCGCACGCGTTTCACCATGGACCCGAAATATTACGAAAGCGTAATCGACTGCTTCATTGACCTACATAAAAAAGGAAAAATCTACCGCGGCGAACGCATGATCAATTGGGATCCTGCTGCACTTACCGCTTTATCTGACGAAGAAGTAATACACAAGGAAATACAATCGAAATTGTACTTCCTAAAATATCAGATCGAAGGAACCAACGAATTTTTAACCGTTGCCACCACACGTCCTGAAACCATTCTCGGCGATACCGCTGTTTGTGTAAACCCGAAAGATGAACGTTACACTCACCTTCACGGAAAGAAAGTTATTGTTCCGTTGGTGAACCGCGCTGTTCCCGTGATTGCAGATGAATATGTTGAAATTGAATTTGGAACGGGTTGCTTGAAAGTAACGCCAGCTCACGATCAGAACGACTTTATGTTGGGTGAAAAATACCAATTGGAAGTGATTAACATGATGAATGCAGACGGAACTATTTCCGAGGCAGGAGGCATGTATGTGGGTCAAGAGCGCTTTGCGGTTCGTGATCAAATTGCCAAAGATTTAGATGCTGCCGGATTGTTAGCCAAGACCGAAGAGCACTTGAATAAAGTTGGATATTCTGAACGTACAGACGTAGTTATTGAACCACGCTTGTCGTTGCAGTGGTTCGTTGACATGAAAGACCTCAGCAAGCCTGCTTTGGAAAACGTAATGAACGACACCATTCGTTTCTTCCCTCCGAAATTCAAGAATTCTTATCGCAACTGGATGGAGAACATCAAAGACTGGTGTATCTCGCGTCAATTGTGGTGGGGACATCGCATTCCTGCGTTCTACGCGCCTGATGGAAGTTTTGAAGTTGCGAAAAACATTGAAGATGCCGTTGCACAGTTTCAAGCCAAAGGCGCTTCATGGAGTGCTGCAGATTTGAAGCAAGACGACGATGTATTAGACACTTGGTTCAGCTCTTGGTTGTGGCCAATTAGTGTGTTCGACGGATTCTATTCAAAAGAAGAATTAGACTACTACTACCCTACTGCAGATTTAGTAACTGCTCCAGAGATTATGTTCTTCTGGGTTGCACGAATGATTGTTGCAGGATATGAATACGTTGGAAACTTCCCTTTCAAAAACGTTTACTACACCGGTATCGTTCGCGATAAGCAAGGAAGAAAGATGAGCAAGTCATTGGGTAACTCACCCGATCCGATTGAACTCATGCAACAGTTCGGAGCAGACGGTGTTCGTGTTGGAATGTTGCTTTCATCTCCTGCTGGAAATGACCTTCCGTTCGATGAATCGTTATGCGAGCAAGGAAGAAATTTCGCCAATAAAATTTGGAATGCTTTCCGTTTGGTGAAGAGTTGGGAAGAGAAGATCGATGTTTCTTTGGATCAACCTGAATCTTCAGCGATTGCTGTGAAGTGGATGAACAATCGCTTCGAGCAAGTGCTTGCTGAAATGGAAGACGGTTACGATAAGTTCCGCATTAGCGAAGTATTGATGCAGACGTACAAATTAATTTGGGACGACTTCTGCGCGTGGTATTTAGAAATGGCGAAGCCATCTTACGGAAAAGGAATCGATTCGAAAACATACAACGACACGCTTGATATTTTCCAAAATTTATTGAAAGTGTTGCATCCGTTTATGCCTTTCCTAACGGAAGAAATGTGGCAGCACATGGACTCATGGAAGAGCGAATCGGAAATGATTTGTGTTTCGAATTGGCCTGCAGCAAAAGCTTTCGACGCAAACATTCAAAAAGAATTTGAGGAGTTTGAACAGTTGGTAACTGAAGTTCGTAACGTTCGCAAAAAGCAGAATCTTCCGAACAAAGAAGCCTTGGTTGTTTCATTCATGAAAACAGCAAACAGAAATTCTTCGTTCGATGCAGCCTTCAAACATTTGTGTAACATCTCTGAATTGAATGAAGTGTCTGAGAAGATGAACCCATCATTCAGCTTCATGGTAAATGGTGTAGAGTATTTCATTCCATATACAGCCTCTGTAGACGTTGAAGCAGAGCAAGCGAAGATGAAAGAAGAGTTGGCTTACCTCGAAGGATTCTTAAAGTCTGTAGAGGCGAAGCTTTCGAATGAACGCTTCGTTCAGAATGCGCCGGCTGCAGTTTTGGAAGGCGAGCGAAAAAAACAATCTGACGCGTTGAGTAAGATTGCCGCGATCAAAGAACAGCTCGGATAATAGAAGTTATTTTTTTCGTGTTGAAATGAAATCGCGAACGATTTTCTTTTCCGCGAAAGCTTTGTTCCAGCTGTCGTGTTTGACTTCTGGATAAGAAATTAGGTGAACATTTTTGTTCACCTTTTTTGTTGAATTCACCATGCGTATCGAATTTTCATAAGGCACAACATCATCGGCCTTTCCATGAAAGGCCCATACGGCGGTTTGCGTATTGTTCTTCGCTTGTGCAATATCTCCACCTCCGCAAACCGGCATTGCTGAAGCAAAGCGATAAGGCTGACGCGCAATGTACTCCCAAGTGCCGTATCCACCCATGCTTAATCCAACAATGTACATGCGCGCGGTGTCAATCATTGTAGAGTTCAACACGAGCGAATCAATTCCATCCATCAATACCTGCATGGGCCAAGTGGGATTCTTCTTCATGCTATGCTCTATTGCTTTCCAATCGACATCTGTCCATCGTTGATCTTTGGGACATTGCGGTGCCCACAAGACATAATGTTCAAAACCTGCGGCCTTCAACGTTTGCATAAGAATGGGTAAACCTACTTTCGTCTGTGCAAGATTGTCGCTTCCACGCTCGCCAGCACCGTGTAAAAACAAAATAAAAGGCAATCGCGCTTCATAATCGCCACCTACCACATATTCTTTCAACGGTAATTTTCTTCCATTTGAAACTAGGAATTTCTCTTGCTGTGCGTGGGTTTCAGCAAAAACAAGCAGGCAAATAAGCAACAATTTGACTTTCATAGAAAGGAAATTTATACGTGGAAATGAATTTCAAAGATAGCCCTTCAACAGACCAATG
>JBILTL010000167.1:0-3619 GCA_044371535.1 Flavobacteriales bacterium
TCTTCTTCACAAAATTGCAATGATGAATGCAATGACCAACAATCATAAAGCCGATTGCGCGGGTAGAGTAGGAGGTGTTGTTCGCGGAGGCTTGGAATTGAAGCATTTCAGGCGACATGTATTTGAATAAGGCAATTGTTGACTTGCGGACGAGTTCGAATTCAGTAATTAATTCAGCAAGGCTCTGATTCATTTGCTTCGAGTTGTCTATGAAGTCGTTCTCGTTAAATCCAGGAAGGGGAGTACTGTCGAAGCGTGAAAAACGCAAAGCGCGATAAGCGAAGATGCGTTCACATTCTATAATGTGCTTGAACACTTCTTTGGTTGTCCATTTACCGGGAGCGTATGCAAAGTTTTCTTTTTCGGAAGGAATGGAATTGAGAATGTCCAGTGTTGCATTCAAATCTTCTTCCAACGCCACTAGCAAATCATTCGACGGAATAAGTCCGTAGTAGTAGTGGAAGTAGGTTGGAGCTTCGGAGTATATTTCTAGGTTATTCATGGCCAGAATTAGTTGGAACGAATGTCTTCGACGAATGTTTTCAACGAATGCTTCTCGAATGTGCTTCGCACGATTTTAATTACGCAGTAGGAATTATGAAATAGGAATTACGCAGTAGGAATAAAACCGTAGGTTTTCCAATTACGTAGTTACAGCAAGTGCATGTACCCCGCAGCAACCGTCAACAAAACTAACAACGCAGTAAGCAAAATGTACGTCCACTTAACTAGCGGAGTAAGAACAATTCGACCGGCGTTTTCGATGTGCTGATAAACATTCAACGAAGCTCGCAAGTAGTAGAATGCGCCAATGGCGGAAGTGATGATCATGACAACAACCAATGCGAAATACTTCGCTTCAATCAATTGTGCAATGACGAAATATTTTGCAATGAATCCACTGAATGGAGGAATACCGGCCATAGACAACAATGCAGCTGTGAAAGCGAAAGCTAAAACACCGTTTCTTCTGTACAAACCTTTCAATGGGTTTTCACCAATTGTTTGAGTTTCCTTTATTACACCGAAAGCAATGATTCCGGCAATGCTATACGTGAGCAAGTAAAACAACAAACTCAGCAACGATGCATTTCCAATAATAGTAGAAAGAAGGAATCCAGCGTGAGAGATACTTGAGTACGCCAACATACGCTTCACATCTGTCTGCCACAAGGCTGCTGTATTCGACGCAATAAGCGTAATAGCCGCTATAACTCCAATAACATAACCGTTCGCTTCAACAAAGTAATGGAATGGCCCTGTGAAGAGCTTGAACAGCGCTACCATAGCAGCTGCTTTCACTATGGTTGACATGAATGCGGTGATCCAGGTTGGTGCACCTTGATAAACGTCTGGTGTCCAAATGTGGAAAGGTGCTGCAGAAATTTTGAAAAGGAATCCCACCAAAATCATGGTAATTCCAACATTCATAATGATGGAAGTTTCAGATCCATCTTGAATGAAGTTCGAAATAACCGCTAAATCGAAACTTCCAGTTGCTCCGTACACCAAGGTAATTCCGAACAACAAAATAGCAGAAGCAACAGATCCTAAGATGAAGTATTTGAATCCACTTTCGTTCGAAGCCAAATCGTGTTTCTTGCTTGCAGCCAAAACATAAACAGGAATACTTAAAATTTCAACGCCTAAGAACAACATAGCCATGTTTCCGAAAGAGGCCAAGAGACCCGCACCGCAAAAGCTGAATACTACCAAGGCATACAAATCAGTTTTTCCTTCGTGCTGTTTGAAGTAAGACGAAGAAAGAATAAACCAGAAGAATAACACCACAGCGAATATGCCGAGAGCAAGGTTGGCTCCGTTTTCATACACCAACATGGTGTGATTGAATGGCGTTTCAACCGTGTTCCAATCGGAAGCAATAAAGCCAACCAACGTTGCTAAGGCAAGAAGTATAAATGGGAGAACGTATTTCTTCAGGTTTAGAATGTCTAAAACCAAAACTCCAATTCCCAATAATGCGGTTAGTAATAACTCTTTCATAAAATTAAATTCCAGTAAGTTGAAGGCCCTTGTGAACAACGTCGAGTAACATACCCGGATATACACCAATAGCAATTGTAATAATGACAAGAATGGTTAAGACCATTTTCTCAGAAGCAGTCATTTCAGCAAACGCCAATTCAGCATTGTGCTTACCCAACATGGTGCTTTGAAATGCACGAAGCATATATACAGCTCCGAAAACAACTGTAAGACCAGCCAATAGGGCCATTACAATGTTGTGACTTCCCACGCTTTGAAGCAACAAGAACTCACCAACAAATCCGCTCGTTACCGGAAGTGCAACAGAGGCCATAACAATAGCGAAGAACAAAAAGGCGAAAGCCGGATGCTTTTCACGAAGTCCACCCAACTTGTTGAAGTGGTCGTGTCCAACACGCGATTCAATCATATCCGCAATGAAGAACAATCCTACTGCAATGGCTCCGTGAGAAACCATTTCAATCAATGCTCCTTCATAAGCTGTATTTCCATTGGCTAAAATTCCAAGTGCAATCATGCCCACGTGAGCAATAGAAGAATACGCAATTAAAAGTTTGAAGCTTGTCTGGTTCAACGCTACGAATGAAGCGTAGATGATGCTAATTACGCACAACCACATAGCCCAATCTGCATTCGCTGCTCCAGCAGGAACCATAGGCATAGTAATGCGAAGCAATCCGTAAGTAGCCATCTTCAACATAACGGCTGCAAGCAACATAGTACCTGCGGTAGGCGCTGCCTTGTAGGTGTTCGGCTGCCATGTGTGGAAAGGGAAGATTGGAATTTTCACTGCGAAGGCAATGAAGAATCCTGCGAATACCCAAACTTGTTCGTGTTGTGAAAGTTTCGATCCAGCGGCAATCATGTCTGAGATTAAGAAGCTGTCTGCGAACTGACGAACATACAACAACGAGAACAACATGAACAACGAAGCGAACAACGTGTACACAAAGAACTTCAACACGATAGCGTTTTTGTTTTCAGCTTTGCTCCATTGAAGAATGATGAAGTAAATCGGAACCAATGCTGCTTCGTAGCAGATGTAGAAAAGGAAAGAGTCGCTTGCAAGGAAGGCACCCATCATGGCAGACGACATGAAAAGAATTAACGAAAGGAAAGCTGATTCGTTGCGCATTTCATGCTTGCTTGCAACATGCACAATGAATGGAAGAAGGCATGCATTCAACAATACCATTAAGATACTCGTTGCGTTTATTGAAAGTGCGAAGTGTGCGCCAAGCGGAGCAATGTTTCCACCATCGAATTCAAGCAAGTCTGTTTTTCCGTATGAAACGGCAACAGCGGCACCAATGGCAACAGCTGCATTGATTAAAGAACCGACCCATGCTAACTTCTTCGATAAATCAGATGATAGGAACATCATCAGTGCGAAGAAGGCGGGTATACAAAGTAGTGCGAGAGTTAACATAGGTGCTTATGCTTTAAAAATCAATCCCAATAAAATAATTAATCCAACGATGAAAGTGAGCAAGTACCCAGCGATGTGTCCGCCGTGTAATCTTCTTGCCAATGCACCAACACCTTCTGCAGCAGTTCCAGCTGCATTAACGATTCCGTCAATAATCTTCCATTCAACAACAGTTGCGAATGC
>JBILTL010000060.1:0-12183 GCA_044371535.1 Flavobacteriales bacterium
GATGGGCGGAGTTATCGTGAACATGATTGTTGGATTCGTTCTATATGCCATTATCCTAGGTATGTGGGGACGCGATGTTCTTCCCGTTGAAAATGTGAAGTTCGGGGTGCACGTGAACGAAACCATGAAGGCAGCCGGTTTCCAAGAAGGAGATAAAATTTTAGCGCTCAACGGCGAACGTCCTGAGAGCTTCAGTGAAGTAAACAAATCGCTTCTCGTAGATAATATTTCAACCGTTACCATAGAAAGAAACGGACAGAAAATGGACATTTCAATCCCCGCTAACATTGGTCAGCAATTGGTAGACGGAGGAGTAAAGTCTGCCCCTTTTGCAGTGCGTCTTCCATGCGTTGTCGATAGCGTAGTGGCAGGAAACAAAGCGGCTGAAGCCGGTTTAATGAAAGGAGACAGTGTTGTTGGTCTTGGCGATGTTCATTCGATTTACTTCAACGACATCAAAGCAGAATTGGCAAACAAGAAAGGACAAACCGTTCCAATGTGGGTGAAGAGAAACGGACAAGAAACGCAATTGAATGTTGGAATTAACGACGATGGTACCATTGGTTTCATTCCGAAAGCAGATGTAAAGCAATTTGGTGTTGAAACCCTTCATTACGGTTTCTTCGCGGCTATTCCAGCAGGCGCAGCTTGGGCGTGGGAAACGTTCACCGACTACGGAAGTCAATTGAAGTATTTATTTTCGTCATCAGGAGCGAAGCAAGTAGGCGGATTCGGATCATTTGCAAAAATGTTTCCTGACACTTGGGACTGGGCTATCTTCTGGGAACGCACTGCGTTCATCTCATTGATCTTAGCCTTCATGAACATGCTTCCGATTCCAGCTTTGGACGGCGGACACGTAATGTTCTTGCTTTGGGAAATGATTACAGGAAGAGCAGTGAGCCAGAAAATTCTTGAAAAGGCTCAAATCGTTGGAATGGTGCTTCTTTTAGGCCTCATGCTGTGGGGAAATATCTTAGATATTTTCAGAGCTGTTGTTGGAAAATAGAAAACGTGTTTATATTTGCACTCCTCTAATGAGAGGAAATGCCTAGATGGCGGAATTGGTAGACGCGCACGACTCAAAATCGTGTGTCTTCGGGCATGTGGGTTCGATTCCCACTCTGGGTACAGAGAAAGGCTTCTTCGGAAGCCTTTTTTTATTGCGAAATTTTTTCGCAGAATCTTGTGTAACATCTTTCGTAGAATCTTGTGTAACATCTTTCGTAGAATCTTGTGTAACATCTTTCGCAGAATCTTGTGTAACATCTTTCGTAGAATCTTGTGTAACATCTTTCGCAGAATCTTGTGTAACATCTTTCGTAGAATCTTGTGTAACATCTTTCGTAGAATCTTGTGCAACATCTTTCTTAGAATCTTGTGCAACATCTTTCTTAGAATCTTGTATAACATTTTTCGAAGAATATCGTAATATTGCAATATACAAATACAGAATGGGAACCACAAAGGCTGAACTTTTTACAAAGAAACAAAACGATGTAGCGTCATTGCTGAAAGCCATTGCACATCCTGCACGTATTGCTATTGTTGAGTATCTAATGAACGTAGAGTCTTGTGTATGTGGTGATATCGTAACCAAACTTCCCCTTGCGCAGCCAACCGTTTCACAACATCTGAAGGAATTGAAGTCAGCTGGAATCATTCAAGGGTCTATTGAAGGGAATTCGATTTGCTACTGCCTGAATGAAAAGTCCATTCAAAAAATAAAGGTCTATTTTGAAATAATAGAGACGAAAATTTCGAAACAAAATAAATGTTGCTAATATGAAAATCTCAGAATTGAAAGCGCGATTAAACGATGTGGATACGCTCGTTTTCGAATTGCCAAACGGCACAACAGTTCCAGCACATTTTCATGTGACGGAAGTAGGATTGGTTACCAAACACTTTATCGATTGCGGCGGTACCGTTCGCAACGAGAAGGTTGCCAACTTCCAACTGTGGGAGGCAAACGATTTCGATCACCGCTTAGCTCCTTCAAAATTCTTAGGCATTATTCTTCAATCGGAAAATTTATTCGACATGAATGAATTGGATGTAGAAGTGGAATACCAATCGGAAACCATTGGCAAATACCACTTGGAATTCAATGACGGAAAGTTCAAGTTACTGGCTACGCAAACCAATTGCCTCGCACAAGACAAATGCGGAATTCCTCCAACAAAATTGAAAGTGGAATTAAAGACAATCGGTACAAACACAAATACAACCTGCACGCCTGGTGGAGGCTGCTGCTAAATCATTTTTCTTATGCAAGTGAAACTAAAATTTCTCGATCGCTTCCTTACACTGTGGATATTTCTGGCTATGGCTGTAGGAGTCGGACTTGGCTATTTCTTTCCGAGTATTGCAAACATCACCAACAGCCTTTCAGTTGGAACCACAAACATTCCGCTCGCAATTGGATTAATTCTAATGATGTTTCCGCCCTTAGCAAAGGTGAACTACAGCCTCTTACCGAAAGCGTTTCAAGATAAAAAAGTCATGACGCTTTCGTTACTCTTGAACTGGATTGTGGGTCCCATACTCATGTTTGTTTTAGCCATCGTATTCCTGCGTGATCAACCGCATTACATGGTTGGATTAATTCTAATCGGACTCGCGCGATGCATTGCCATGGTTATCGTGTGGAATGATTTGGCTGGAGGAAACAGAGAGTACGGTGCATTGCTCATAGCATTGAACAGCGTGTTTCAAGTGCTGTCGTATTCGTTTTATGCATGGCTCTTCATCAATGTCCTTCCGAATACGTTAGGTCTCGGAAACTTCAGTGTCTCTGTTCCTATGAGTGAGGTCACACAAAGCGTTTTAATCTATTTGGGAATTCCATTTCTCGCCGGATTTCTCACGCGCTATTTCCTCATTCAATCGAAAGGAGAAGAATGGTACAACCGCAAATTCATTCCGAAAATTTCACCCATTACACTTTACGCATTGCTCTTCACCATTGTGTTAATGTTTAGTTTGAAGGGAGATAAAATTTTGGAATTGCCGCTCGATGTTTTGCGCATTGCCATTCCGCTCGTCATCTATTTCGCACTCATGTTTTTCGTGAGTTTCTTCGTGAACAAATCCATGGGTGTAGACTACGCGAAGAACGCTGCGATTTCCTTCACGGCTACTGGAAATAATTTCGAGTTAGCCATTGCAGTTGCTATTTCTGTTTTTGGAATTCATTCTGCCGAAGCGTTCGTGGGTGTCATTGGTCCACTCGTGGAAGTTCCTGTATTAATTCTCTTGGTGAAAGCCAGCTTATTCCTCAAGAAAAAATATTATCAATCATGAAAAACATTTTAGTGCTCTGCACAGGAAACAGTTGCAGAAGTCAGATTGCAGAGGGTTACCTGCGTCATTATGCCGGTGAAAGTGCAAACGTATACAGTGCCGGTGTTGAAACACACGGTGTGAATCCACGCGCTATTTCAATCATGAATGAAGTAGGAATCGACATCTCAAAACACACGTCGAATCACGTCGACGAATACGCGAACATCGATTTCGATTTTATCATTACCGTCTGCGACAACGCAAAAGAACGCTGTCCGTATTTCCCTTCCAAGGCTGAAAGATTTCATTACAACTTTCCCGATCCGGCAAAGGCAACGGGCTCGGAAGAAGAAATTATAAACGAGTTTAGAAGAGTGCGATTACTTATAGATGATTATTGCAAGGATTTCGTAGATAAGTTTATTTAAGGAAAATTCTAAGTGTAACTTGCTTGAAATTCTTTCCAGATGAAAACATTTCAAAGCGACATTTCAAACAAGTCATTTTCTGTTGCTGAACGAATTTCAGGACATATTGTTCAGCCGAATATTTTGGGGTTAATACAAAGTGAAAATCCAAGTTTCACTATCGATTCACATTTGTCTATTTCTGAATTGAATCAATACCGTGAAAAATATTTGCGTGCACTTTTGGAAAGAGAACGTCTTGCTATTTCTGGGTTGGAAGGGGCCGTTCTCGCTTCAATAAGCAATGAAACCACACTAGCAGACAAGATAGAGTTCGAAGACAATACTACCTATACCTACGGACAGCGTTTGGCCGATAATGTGGCTACTTTCGGGGGAAGTTGGACCTTCATTATTGCATTCGGTGTGTTCTTATTTATTTGGATAATCACGAATGTTTTTGTTCTGGTATCACGTCCTTTCGATCCTTATCCTTTTATCTTTTTGAATTTGATTCTCTCGTGCATTGCGGCGCTGCAAGCGCCTGTGATTATGATGAGTCAAAATCGTCAAGAAGAAAAGGATCGAACGCGCGCGAAGAAAGATTACATGATTAATTTGAAAGCCGAATTGGAGATTCGAATGCTTCATGAAAAGATAGACCACTTGATTCTTCACCAACAACAAGATTTATTGGAAATTCAGAACATTCAAGTAGATATGCTTAAAGATGTTTTGAATAAATTTGAAAAATCAACAAAGCAAGAATAATGACCGTTACAGAATACGTGCAAGCTCTTCCTGAGGAACGAAGAGTTGTAATTGAAAAATTACAGAAAGTGTTTAAGAAAAATCTACCCAAGGGATTTGAAGAACAGATGAGTTACGGTATGGTTGGATATGTTGTTCCCCATAAGACTTATCCAGACGGATACCATTGCGATCCGAAGCTTCCGTTGCCTTTCCTTTCAATTGCCTCACAGAAGAATTTCGTAGCCCTTTACCACATGGGTGTCTATGCCGTTCCTGAATTGTACAATTGGTTCGTTACAGAATATCCCAAACATTGCAAGTCGAAATTAGACATGGGCAAGTCTTGTATTCGCTTTAAAAAGATGGAAGACATTCCATACGATCTAATTTCGGAATTGGCCAAGAAGATGACGGTTCAAGATTGGATTTCCATCTACGAAAAAAATTACAAGAAGTAGTTATTCTCCTTTCACAAACGGATTTTCTCTTTTCTCTTCTCCAACAGTGGTGGTGTCTCCGTGTCCGCAATAAATAACTGTTTCTTCAGGAAGCGGATACATTTTTGTTCGAATGGAATGTGCCAGTGTTTCGAAATCGCCTCCTGGTAAATCCGTTCTTCCGATGCTTCTTTCGAACAGTACATCGCCGCTGAAAACAACACCTTCTTCATGGAAATAAAAAGCTACGTGACCAGGGCTATGTCCAGGGACGAAAAGCACATCTGTTTCAAAACCGTGTCGATTCATTTTTCCTTCATCAAGAATGTATTCAGGCTCTGGTCCTGCAGTGTAGGGAATGCCATACATGCCTGCAACCAATTCGCTTCGTTCAATGTTTACTTGATCTAAAGCATGCGCTATACCCTTCAACCCAAATTCACGAAAGCAAAAATCGAGACCCATAATATGGTCTATGTGGCAATGGGTTAACCAGATGTCTACCACGGTTAGTTCTTCCGCTTTCAACCAATTCAAAAATTCAGATTCTTCGAGACGATTGCTCATGCCCGGATCAATGAGCACAGCTTGTTTTTCTGCGTTCCAAATGACATGGGTGTTCTCAGAAAAGGCGTTGAATTGAAAAGATTGAATATTCATTGCGGCGAGGTATTTTATGTTTGCGAAAATACGCTTACTTTGGTACTATGATTCGCGAAAGGGGGCTGCCGTTTTATTTTTTAGTTGTTCTGTTGGTGTTCACCGCCTATTCAGGACAGGCGCAGTTCTATAGAGGTTCCAATGTTTCTTTCGGAAAGAGTAGGTTGCAAAATAAAACATTTGATTGGGTGTATTTCCCTGGAAGTAATTTCGAAGTTTATTTTTATGACGGTGGAAAGCTCATTGCAGAGCGCACGTTGATATACAGCGAACAGGAATGTGCACGACTGGAGAAGTTTTACAACGTCCAGCTCGACGATAAGATTCAGATACTTGTTTTCAATAAGCAAAGTGAATTTAGGCAAAGCAATTTAGGGCTTACAGATGACGAGACTTCGAGTATTGGCGGTGCTACGAATATCTTGGGAAATAAGATGTTTGTTTATTTCGAAGGCACAGATGAAATGCTTCGCGAACAGATTTCAATGGGTATTTCAAGAATCATATATCTGCAATTGATGTACGGCGGAGATTGGCGAAGTGTAGTTCGTGGGAACAACCGAATAGCCATACCAACATGGTTTTCAGAAGGAGTAATTCGATATGCTGCGCTCAAAGAACAAAGGTCCAGCGAGCGATCTGCTGAAGACTGGTACACACAAGCACGTTACCCGAATATCCATCGTTTAACAGGTGATCAAGCGGCATTGGTGGGACAGAGTTTTTGGTCATACATTGGAAATATTTACGGTGAAAATGTTGTTCTTGGAATTCTAAATATGACTCAGTTGTTCCACGGAACTGACGGAGGTTTTCAATATGTCATAGGTCGAAACACCGAAACTGTGGTTAACGATTTCAAGCGATATATAGAGCAAGGAAGAGATTTGAAGAAGGTGGAAGAGGAGTTGTCTTCTTTGCATATCAAACGGAAGAAGTATCAGTTGTCGAATACTGAAGTAGTGGGTAAATTCAAATACGATTACCGTCACGTTACGCCTTCGAATGATTTTAAGAAATGGGCTTTTACTAGGCATTACAGAGGAGAGTATTGCGTTTTTGTATACGATGAAGAATTGAAATCGAGCGTAAGAATTGCTCGAGGAGATTTTAGAAGTGATCGCATTCCCGACGAGAGCACTCCGCAATTGGCGTGGCATCCGAACGGAAATCTGTTAGCTTATGTTACCGAGAAAAACGGTAGATTGTATTTGAATACGTATCAGATAGACACCAAAGAAAAATCGTCGAAGGAACTGTTTCAAATAGAGAAAATTCTTTCCATGAAGTACAGTCCTGACGGCAAGAACATTTTGCTCAGCGGCTCTTTACAAGGCAGAACGAATATCTATCTTTTGCCTATTACAGCGAATGTTCCAAGAAAAATCACGGATGATAATTTCGATGATATTGACCCCGTTTTTTCTAGCGATGGATCTTCTTTGTTTTTTAGTTCGAATCGCGGTGGAAATTTGAGTTTGACAAACCACGACAGCATTCGTCCGAAGGAAAATATTTTTCATATCTACGAATTGAAATTGACAGATGATTATAAAAACGGAAACCTCATTCAATTAACGAACACGAGTTACTCAGATAAAATGTTGGCGCTAGCCAAGAACGATCGAATACAATTTATACGATCTAAATCGCTATATGATGAAAGGTGTTCGGTATACAGAGACAGTGCAATTGCGAGTATAGATACAACCATTCATTACCGTTACTTTAACGTGACAGAAGTCTTGCAAAAGTCGAATAGAAATTCGCTCGGTTTTTTTATCAATAAAGATTGTAGCAGAGCCAAATGGCTGGTTGAAGAACTAGGAGTTCCATTTGCGCTTGACGAAAACTTAGTCAATGATAGCGCAATTGAAATTGACGGAGATGAGAGTAAGCCTGAGGAGAATAGTGCTCCTTATACTGAAATGACTTGGGTAGGAAAGAAGAAAGATCCAAGTCGAATCGACACTGAGAATTTTGCCTTCCCAAGCGATAAAAAAAGGCAAAAGGAAAGTGTAGTTAAGGTTTCGGAGACGAATGCGCCTGCGAAGATTGAGATTCCGAAATTCCGAAATTATCTAATCAACTTCGCTACGAGTTATGTCCAGTCAACTGTAGACAATCAGTTTGCTAGTTCGTTTTATCAAAATTTCACAGGCCCAACAAGTATCTCTCCTGGTTTCTCGGGGTTTTTGAAAGTAGGTATTTCAGACTTAATGGAAGATTTTAAAATGACAGCGGGCGTTCGACTTGCAGCTGATTTCAATAACAGTGATTTCGGGTTGTCGTTTGAGAATTTGAGGTATCGATGGGACACCAAACTTTCGCTTCAAAGACAGGGACAAGAAATTACCCAGCAATATGCTACCATTCGCGTTCAGACATACAATCTCACGCATGAATGGAAATATCCCTTTACAGAGACCAGCGCAATAAAGCTAACTGCGATAGGTCGCAACGATCGAATGGTGGTATTGTCGAGCGACCCCTACACCGCTTCATACAAGAATCAGAACGAATGGAATGTAGGAGGGAAGGTTGAGTACATCTTCGACAACACTTATTTGAAAGGTTTGAACTACAGAACGGGTACGCGATTTAAAGCATGGGGAGAACATTTTAGACAGCCCGACAAAATCAAAGAACAGAATTCAATTTACGTCATGGGTTTCGATTTTCGTCACTACTTACCCATTCATCGCGATTTGACATTTGCATTTCGTTTGTGCGGAAGCAGTTCGTTCGGCGATTACAAGGTGGTGAATTATTTAGGAGGGGTAGACAATTGGCTTGGACAGAAAGTAGATAATTCAGTGTTGGTTTCGAATACGCAAGGGTACACGTTTCAAGCCTTTGCCGGACCGTTGCGAGGATTTTACGTGAATGCTAGAAATGGAAATAATTTCCTTTTGAGTAATTCAGAATTGCGATTGCCGCTATTCAGATATTTGAGCAACCGCTCCATAAAATCAGACTTCGCAGATAATTTTCAAGTAATCGGATTCTTTGACATTGGAAGCGCATGGACGGGAAAGAGTCCTTACGACGATGCGAATGATTTCAATACCATTACGGTTACGCAAACGCCTGTAACTGTTCAATTAAGAAGTAACAAAGAGCCGATCATATATGGTTATGGATTCGGATTGCGATCTAAAGTTTTAGGCTATCACATGCGCGCCGATTGGGCGTGGGGTGTAGACGACAAGACGGTTATGCCTCGCGTATTCTACTTGTCTTTGAATCTCGATTTCTAATTACTTCAAGTTCCAAACGGTGTAGGCCAACGTGTGTCCAACCGCTTTCAAAGTAGGTTTGCTAATCACGCTCATGTTGTCTGCGTGTGTGTGGTGTGAGCCTCCAAATTCGAATTGCGTACCCATGTAATTCGGACGCATATCTACAATGTCCAAAGCAGGAACATTCGCCTGAATCATGAAAACATGATCGTCAATAATTCCAGCTGTTTCTTCATTTTGAAAATACTCTCCGTAACCCAATTTTGCTGCATTGCCCCAAATACGATTCACGGCATTTCCAGCCGACTGCATCGAATATTCTTCTTTATTAAAGCGCGCACCTTCAGCACCCACCATGTCTAAAAGAACTGCATAGCGCATGGTGCGTTGTGGCTTTTGATTCGCCCAAAGCTGAGAACCTAAACACCAAGTAAGCGCATCGTTTTCACCATTCGGTGCCCATTCAGGTTTACCTCCGTCTTCGCTGTCGAAGAGAATGAAATCAATTCCGACATCTGCTGGTAAATCTTTTGAAATTCGCGCCAATTCCAACAACACTCCAACACCACTTGCACCGTCGTTTGCGCCATCGATTGGTTGTTTGTGCTTGCTCGGATCAGGATCTTTATCGCCATAAGGTCTGCTGTCCCAATGAGCAGCCAATACAATGCGTTTCGTTGCACCTGAATGCACAGAAGCAATGATGTTGCGAACAGGAGTATTTCCACCTTCCCAATTCGGCATAGTTCCTACTTGTTCTTTAACGGTGCAATTGTAACTCTTGAATTTTTGAATGAGCCAATTTCCGCAGGCTAGGTGATTTGCATTTCCTGGAACACGCGGACCAAAATCGACTTGCTTTTGAATGAAGGCATAACAGCTGTCTGTCATGAAATCTGCTGGCTCCAGAACAACTCCACTTTCTGTTGTGTTGTTTTCAGCACTCTTCGCTCGTCTAAAATAGGGTTCAAACGTCTTGAAAAGAAATCCTCCCACAACTAATACAACAAGCACAATAGCAATTATCTTTTTATTATTTTTCATGAGTCCAGGTTGTTCCTTCTTTTGAATCTTGAAGTTGAATGTTTATAGCTTTTAATTCATCGCGAATTAAATCCGATGTTGCGAAATCTTTCTTTCCTTTTGCTTCAGCGCGCAAGCGAATAATTACTTGCATAAGGTCATTCGAGATGTCATTCGAAGCACTGCTAACTTCAGCCTGAAGGCCAAGCACTTCAAACACGAATCCTTTTACCAACTTTTGCAAGCGGTCAATATCTGTTTGCGAAAGTTGAATTTTATTATCTAAGCACGAGTTAATCACCTTTACCGCTTCGAACAAATGCGAAATAAGAATAGGTGTATTGAAGTCATCGCTCATGGCTTCGTAGCAATTCTTTTCCAGCGCGGCAATATCATAGTTACTCGTATCGCTTGCAGTTAACGTATCTACTTTTTCAACGGCGATCATTAATCTTTCAAATCCTTTTTCTGCCGCCTTCAATGCCTCATTGCTGAAATCTAATGTGCTTCTGTAATGTGCTTGCTGCATGAAGAAGCGCACCACCATAGGAGAAAATCCTTTTTCTAAAAGCGTATGCGTTCCAGAAAATAATTCATGTGGAAGGAAGGAATTGCCCAACGACTTCGACATCTTTTGTCCGTTTACGGTAAGCATGTTTGCATGCATCCAATAGCGAACCGGAGCCTTTCCGCAGCACGCAGAATTTTGTGCAACTTCCGATTCATGATGCGGGAATTTCAAATCCATTCCACCACCGTGAATGTCGAATTCTTCGCCCAAATATTTCGTGCTCATAGCAGAACACTCCAAGTGCCATCCCGGAAATCCTTCACCCCAAGGTGAAGACCAACGCATGATGTGTTCGGGTGATGCTGCTTTCCACAACGCGAAATCGGCGAAGAAACGCTTCTCTTCTTGTCCGTCTAATTCACGCGTGTTTTCAAGCAATTCGTCAACGTTCCTTCCGCTTAATTCACCGTAAGGAAAAACGTCTTTGTATTTTTTTACATCGAAATAAACACTACCATTTACTTCGTAAGCATATCCATTTTTAATAATCTCTTCAATCATGGCAATTTGCTCCATGATGTGCCCGGTAGCGCTTGGTTCAATGCTCGGCGGATGGTTGTTGAACGCACGCATCATGTCGTGGAAATACGTGGTGTATTTCTGCACAATTTCCATGGGTTCAACTTGTTCCAATTTCGCTTGCGCACCAATGCGATCAACACCTTCGTCGAACTCCGTTGTAATGTGTCCAACGTCGGTTATGTTGCGCACATAACGCACTTTGTATCCAAGAAAAGAGAGGTAGCGATAAACGGTGTCGAAAGTCACGAACGTTCTACAATTTCCCAAGTGTGCAAAATTGTAAACTGTAGGACCGCACACATACATTCCAACGAATTGTTTGTGAAGGGGAGTGAACTTTTCTTTCGTTCGCGTAAGACTATTGTAAATGAACAAATCAACCATACTGCAAAGAAACGAAGACAAATAAAAAAAGCCTCATTCAATGAGGCTTTTTATGAGGCTATTGCGTACAGTTAAGAAACTTTTTTCGCTATTTCTTCCAACATGGTTGAAACCAAGCGTGGCATTGGATATTCAATCTCCCAACCCCAGTCGTTCTTCGCTGAAGAATCGTCAATACTGTTCGGCCATGAATCGGCCAATCCTTGACGGAAGTCCGGTGCATAGCTAATTTCAAATCCAGGTAAGTGCTTTGCAATTTCTTCAGCAAGTTGCTTTGGTGTAAAGCTTACTCCTGCAAGGTTATAAGAGCTGCGAATTTTAATCTTTTCAGCATCTGATTCCATCAACTGAATGGTTGCGCGAATAGCGTCTTCCATCATCATCATTGGTAGCTCAGTATTTTCCGAAAGGAACGAAGTGTATTTGTTTTCCTTCAATGCAGAATAGAAAATATCTACTGCGTAGTCTGTGGTTCCTCCGCCAGGAGCAGAGCGGTGTCCAATCAAACCAGGGTAACGCAAACTTCTAACATCTACGCCGTACTTCATGAAATAATATTCGCACCATCTCTCACCCGCCAACTTCGAAATTCCGTAAACCGAAGTTGGTTCCATTATAGTGGTTTGTGCGGTCTGATCGGCTGGAGTAGTTGGTCCGAATGCCGCAATGGAACTTGGCCAGAATAAACGGAACTTAAATTCTTTCGCTAGTTCAAGAATATTCAAAAGCCCTTCCATATTTAGCTTCCAAGCATACATCGGATTCTTTTCTCCGGTTGCGCTTAACAGAGCAGCTAACTGATAAACTTCTGTAACGGCATGGTCTTGCACGCAAGCGCGCAAAGCGTCGGCATCTAATACGTTCAATTGAACATAAGGTCCCTCTTCCGTAGAAAC
>JBILTL010000061.1:0-12155 GCA_044371535.1 Flavobacteriales bacterium
CTTGTGATTGAACCGTTGAGCTGTAAAAGCTCATAAGGACGAAGAGAAAGAAAACTATTTTATTCATTGGTATAAAGTTACAGAAGTCCTGCTGTACAGGCCAAATCATTATTCGTTCATTGTTGAAACCGCATAACTAGCACATAAGGATTCAGGAGCTTTCAGTGTAAAATTTCAAAACTCAATTTGGAGTAATGACACTTATAAGTTACATTTGTTATGCAGAAAATTCGAAGTATAGTATTTTACGAAGACTATTTTAATCGATTCTATTATGAGCAAAATAGTAGAGTCCGGAAGAAGATTAATTGGCTAATTGAATTGGTAGTAACTCACCAAAAGTTATCTAGCAACCACATGAAGAGTATTCGGAATGTAAAAGGATTGTTTGAACTTCGGGTTATGCTTGGAACGAATTGCTGGCGAATTTTCTGCTTTTTTGATGATGGGAATATTGTGGTCTTGCTTAATGGATTTGTTAAGAAGGATCAGAAAACTCCAACGAGAGAAATAGAAAAAGCGAAACTATTAATGTACAAATATCATGAAGAAAGAAAAAGGTAATTTAACAACTTGGTCGGAATTTAAGGATAAGCACTTTGGTCTAATTGGAACTCCTGAGAGAGATGCGTATGAAAGAGATGCTACGGCTTTTGTCATCGGAATGCGATTACGGGCATTTAGAGAGGAGGCTAACCTTACTCAAGAGGAGTTTGCTCAAAAAGTGAATAAGAAACGCAGTTACATTTCTCGAATTGAAAACGACGGGCGCAACATGACGTTGAAGACGCTCTTGGAATTATTCGAAGTTGGTTTGGGAAAAAAGGTAACCATTGAAATAAAATAATCAATGGGTGCTCTTCCATTATTCATTGTGGGATTTGTCTTTGCAGTAGCAGCATTCATCACACTGAAATTTCCACCAAAAAAAATCAATAGCTTTTACGGCTATCGCACTTCACGCAGCATGAAGAATCAGGAGAATTGGGATTTGGCTCAACGCTTTTCTTCTCAACTCATGTTGAAGCAAGGATTAATCATGCTACTGCTGGCTTTTATCCTTGCAGTATTGCCAGTCCCGATTGAAATTGCGACACTCATTTCGCTCTTGTTGCTTTTGATGAGCGTTATTAACCTTTTCGTTCAAACCGAAAAAAGATTGAAATAAAAAAGGCCGACATTGCCGGCCTTTTTTTCTCCATCACTTTCAACCTCACGAATTATTTCACATCAAATCTGTCCAAGTTCATAACCTTGTTCCAAGCTTTCGCAAAGTCCTTCACAAACTTCTCTTTCGCATCACTGCTTGCGTAGACCTCAGCCAAAGCACGCAGCTCCGAATTCGAACCGAAGATTAAGTCAGCGCGAGTTGCGGTGTACTTAACATCTCCAGTCATACGATCTCTTCCTTCAAACAATTCATCATCCGCGTTCACAGCAGTCCAGATCACATTCATGTCTAACAACTGAACGAAGAAGTCATTCGACAATTGATCTTTCTTTGAAATGAAAATCCCGTTGTTCGAGTTGTCGAAGTTCGCATGTAATGAACGCATACCACCTACAAGTACAGTCATCTCTGGTGCTGAAAGCGTGAGTAATTGCGCTTTGTCAACCATCAATGCTTCAGTTGGAACAGTATACTTTGTTTTCAAGTAGTTTCTAAATCCGTCGGCCATTGGCTCAAGCACTGCAAAAGATGTAGCATCTGTTTGCTCTTGTGTTGCATCCATTCTTCCTGCCGTGAAAGGAATAGTGACAGAAACGCCTGCGTTTTTCGCAGCTTCTTCAATCGCAATGTTTCCCGCAAGAACAATTAAGTCAGCCATTGAAACCTTCTTACCATCCTTGGCTTTGTTATTAAATTCCTTTTGAATTTTCTCGTAAGCAGCAAGAACCTTCGCCAATTGCTTAGGATTGTTTACTTCCCAGTCCTTTTGGGGAGCAAGACGAATGCGCGCTCCGTTGGCTCCTCCGCGACGGTCTGAATTTCTGTAGGTCGAAGCAGATGCCCAAGCTGTGGTTACCATTTCGCTGATAGAAATTCCAGAAGAAAGCAATTGTGTTTTTAAAACAGCTATGTCAGCATTGTTAATGGTAGGATGATTCAATGCAGGAATAGGATCTTGCCATACCAAATTCTCCTTTGGAATCTCCGGACCTAGGTAAGTGGTCTTCGGTCCCATATCGCGATGTGTGAGCTTGAACCAAGCACGAGCAAATGCGTCTGCGAATTCTTCAGGATGTTCTAGAAATCTTCTAGAGATTTTCTCATATGCAGGATCAACGCGCAATGCGATGTCAGTGGTAAGCATACCTGCCATATGTTTCTTGTTTGGATCGAAGGCATCTGGAACATTAGCAACACCGTTTTTCGGTGTCCATTGTTTCGCACCTGCAGGACTTGTTGTCAATTCCCATTCGTTATTGAAGAGAGTTGTGAAGTATCTGTTGCTCCATTGCGTTGGCGTTGAATTCCAAATCACTTCAAGCCCAGAGGTAATTGCATCTTTCCCTTTTCCTGAATTGAAATCACTCTTCCAACCCAAACCTTGCTCTTCAATTCCAGCTCCTTCAGGCGCTTCTCCAACATGTGAGGCGCTTCCCGCACCGTGCGTCTTTCCGAAGGTGTGTCCACCTGCAATAAGTGCAACGGTTTCTTCATCGTTCATGCCCATGCGACCAAATGTTTCACGAATGTCTTTCGCTGAAGCAAGAGGATCAGGGTTTCCGTTAGGTCCTTCCGGATTCACATAGATTAATCCCATTTGCACAGCTGCTAATGGCTTTTCGAGTTGTCTTCCTTCAGAATAACGTTTGTCATCTAACCATTTTGTTTCAGGTCCCCAGTAAACGTATTGTTCTGGCTCCCAAACGTCAACACGTCCACCTCCAAATCCGAATGTCTTAAAGCCCATGTTCTCAAGTGCAACGTTACCTGTTAGGATCATTAAGTCGGCCCAAGAAATTTGATTGCCATATTTCTGTTTGATTGGCCAAAGCAATCTGCGTGCTTTGTCCAAGTTCGCGTTGTCTGGCCAGCTGTTTTGTGGAGCAAAACGTTCCATCCCAGAACGTGTGCCTCCGCGTCCGTCGCCTGTTCTGTAGGTTCCTGCGCTGTGCCATGCCATGCGGACAAAGAAAGGTCCGTAGTTTCCGAAGTCTGCCGGCCACCAATCTTGACTATTTGTAAGAAGAGCGTTGATGTCTTTTTTCAACGCGAAATAATCCAATGTGGTGAATGCTTTCTCATAGGAGAATTGAGCATCCATTGGATTAGAAAGACTTGAGTTCTGACGAAGAACTTCTAGGTTTAAGGCATTTGGCCACCAATCTCTGTTGTTTTGTCCGCTACCTATCACTTCTGTTTTTTGAGGTGATGCTGAAGGGTGAAATGGGCATTGCCCTTGCATAGCTTCGTGCGGTTGCGCAGAAGCATTTACTGCAGCAACGAGCCCTGTAATTACTAGGATTTTTTTCATTGAAAACTGTTTAAGTTATTTCTAGTTTGAATGGTCAAATGTAGATGCTAACTTATGATACAGAATATCAATAGTATTTATGTAATTATAGATTTTACTTATAAAAGAAAATCGGTTTTAATTTCCGCCGTGTTGGTAACATCTTCCGTTCTCACTTAACGTCATGCGCTTGCAGCGATCTCCAGCTTTTGTAATTCCGGAGCATTGAACGGAAGTTCCTTCACGTTTCGGAGAAGCAGATCCACTTTGAGATTTTACTTTTTGCCAATTCCAGCATGCTGTGCATTTCTCTTTTTCTATGGTTGTTTCTTGATCGTCTGGAAGAGCTGGAAAGAAATCAAGGCCTGTTGCTTTTTCAACTTCGTCTATGCTTACCGCAAATGAAGTTAGAGCTGAAGAGGATGATGCATTAGGAAGAATAAATCCCATTGCCTTTATTTCAGGCTGAGTATAGTCAAGAATAACTTTGTAATAATAATTCGGAATGGAAACACGATTTGCACCAATGGTTGGAAGTCCAGGAGTAAGTACAGGTCCTGTAACGATATAGATTGCAGAGTTGTCTGTTGCCCAAGAACGCATCATTTCTTCCAAACGTTTCCATACACCACGATTGAATGCTGGAAGTTGGGGACTCATATTGCTGAAGTAAAAACTTTCTTTCATTGAAATAGCCGACCACCCCATGTCTGCTGCTGGGGCCAAGTGACCTTTGTCATAGCCCGAATTCGCGTAGTCTGCATTCTCTGCGGTACCACTTGAAACCATTGGGTCGACAAGGAACTTGTCTGTCCGCTCAAAAAGACTGTTGGTCTCTTCTTTGGTGAGTTCGTAAGCAATCCATTTCGCTTGCTCATGTTCTTCAGAATACACGAAAGAGTAGCCGCTGTGTGATATTATTTTTTCGTTGGGAAGAAGCGCGGGGTATTCAAGATGCGCAATGTTCTCCGTTGAAATTATTTCTTCCTTTTGTTCTACTTGCTTTGATTCAGTATCAGCAACAACAGGCGCGCTGTTAGACTGAAAAGCATAAACAATCACAACGACCAAGGACAATAAGGCGATGAGTAATAATATTCTTCTCGATTGTTTTGGTTTGCTCATTATATTTTTTTTATTCGTTCATTCCTTTGCCATTAAAAATGGCTTCCATGCACTTTTCGATCCGTGAGAGGCGAGTGGCTGATTGTTTAGCTTGAGAGAAATGAAGTAGATATCCGCGTTGTCTTCCCGGAGTGAGTTTGTCGAATGCCGCTTTCAATTCAGGAAGTTCATTGAATTTGTTTTTTAATTCTTCTGGCATTGGATATTCAGAAGTTTTCTTGGCTTCAACTTTTGCTCCTGCTTTTTCAAGTTCTGTAGCTTCAAAAATGTAAGCGAGAATTGATTTCTTAGCCTTTAGAATTTCTTTCGTATTGGTGAATCGAAGCTGTCTTCCTGAATTTGAATTCTCTGTGGGTTGAACCAAAATATTCTCAAAATCGCTGAGCAACGCTCCCTTGAAAAACATGATGCTTGAATATTCTTTGAAGCTTCCTAGCATGAAAATGTTTTTCTTCTTGAATGTATATGCAGGAAATCCCCATTTAACTTCTTCTTCTAATCCAGTTTCTAACGCGATTTCACGAAGCGCTTTCATTTCTAGATTGCGGATAATGATTCTACATTGAGGAGTGCCGACGAGCTTGCAACGCCCGCAGCCTTCGGCGAGAATGGTGTTTACTTGAGGGTTCATGATGTATCAAAGATACAAATGTCTTTCAGACGAATGTCCTGCGGACGAATGTTCTTCGAACGAATGCCTATGGCGAATGTCTTTCAGACGAATGCCGTAGGCGAGGGTGTTTTAAAAGGTAAGAAAAGGTAAGAAAAGGTAAGAAGGGTGAAGAAAAGGTAAGATTAATCGGGTTGAAATATCTTTCGACCTTAGGTAAGAGAAGTTAAGAAAGAGGAAGAATTATTTCTTCAGATAAGTTAGGAATCCTTGGTAGAGGCTGTTGTGAAGAATGCTTGCGTGATCTTCATTTGGCATGAGATTGAAATGTACTTTGTCGAATGAGGAGTTGTTTTTGATTTTTTTATAGAGAGCCTTAGCATCACGAATCATGACTTTGTGTTCATCTCGACCAACGGAAAGATAAACATCTGGAGTGTGAGAGAATTCAATGCTTAAGTATTTATCACAATTCTTTAATAGAGATTCATTGTCCCACCAAAGGCTTGGACTTGTAATAAAATAAGTAGTGAATAGGTGAGGGCGCGTCAGTAATATTTCACTCGCGAGTAGTCCGCCGAGTGATTGTCCAATTAGCATTTTTTCTGGACCGATGGGGAATTCATTCGCGATGTACGGTTGCAATTCATATTCAATAAATGAAATGAATTTATCTGATTGTCCTGCCGTTGGAAATTCTCTTTGAAGCGAAGTATCTTTTGTTGCAAAAGTGAAATCTCTTTTTCGATCCACGTTAGCAATGCCCACCACAATGGAAGGTGGCATTTGGAAGGTCATGTTGAAAAACTGAAGAAGACCAACGACATGAATGAAATCTTCATCGATCGATCCGTCGAGTAAATAGATGACAGAATATTTCTTTGTTGAATCGAAGTCTGAAGGAAGGTATATGTTCAGTTTTCGCGTTTCATTTAAAAAACTCGACTCGAATTCAATTGTTTTTCCAATGGTTAGCTCATTAACACTCTGCGCTTTTGTTTGGAGTGAAATTAAAAGCGAAGAGATAACAAAGCATAACTTTAGTTTCATTGAATAAAAGTACTAAAATTCAGGGGTGCCCACTGTCTTGACTTTTTTCTTTTCAATGGTATAGAAATAGGAAAATTGCATCACCCAAGCATCGTTCTTTTTCGTCTTAAGATTGCGGTAAAGAGTTCCAATTTTAATTTCATGGTTGTTGGGTAAATTGAAATTTAAACCAAAACCGTAACGCATTTCAGTCACAGCACCCGATGTTACAGCAACACCGTTTACGAGTTGGTAATACTTATTTGTTCTCAAAAAGTTCTCGGCACTCAAAACCGGAGTCATTCTTTTCAAACCGATGTGAAGGTCTAGCGACAATCGATTTCTCCAAAAGATTTGTTCTCGTTTGTATTTGAAAAATTCTTTTTGGTATTGCGAGGTGTATTTAAAACTTGATTTTATTATTGATTTGAATGTTTTCAAAATGTCCCACGAGAATCCAGCCGCAAAGCGATGTCCGTATGTATTGTCTTGATTGTCTAAATAGAAGAATTCATTCGGCATCCATGTTCTTCTGTATGTTGCCAGAATTGAAAATGGTTTTGCAATATCGTATTTTAAGCGTGCAGAAAATAACGTTTTTGAATATAGCTTTTCAGAAACATTCCAACGGTATTGCCCTGAAAGCGATGCTGAAAAACGCTTGGTTGGTTTAATCTTAAGGCCAAGTTCATAACGATTGAAAAAATCGTTTTGTGACCATACGAAACTTGGAATTATTAAGAAAAGTAAAAGAGCAATTCGTTTCATTAATGTTGAATGAATAGGTTCCCAACTTCTACAACACTACCATCTGCAGTAATTTCAATTTCTTGACGCACAGGCACGGTATATTCTTGCGTAATACTGTCTTTTGATAATACGTAAACAGAATACTTTCCAATTTGAAGATTACGAAATGAGAAAGCACCGTTAGCACCCGTCTTTGTTGATTCATCATAAAATTCATTTTCTCCGTAGCATAAGTATACACGCATGTCTGTCATTGCGGTTTCTTCACCAATGTATCCAACTTCACCTTGATTAGAAACATCAACAAGGAAAGAGGTTGTAACGTCATCTGGATCTGGAATATTCCCCATTTCAGTAGCCGTTAATGTTATGATGTCACCAACAGTATTGATGTTGAATCCCGCTGAAAGATTTGAGCTTAAGGCAGCATCAACTTTGTTTGCGATTTCAAGATCGGTGTCGTCGTAAGAGAATTCGATTTCAACACCTGTTCTTCCTTGAAGCGCAGGATCTGCACTCGTTACCCAAACCGGATTACTGAAATAGAAGTAGAAGTTTTCACCTGAAAGTTGATTTACAATGAAATAATCGCCATGCTCTAAAAGGCTTCCTGGAGTTACCGTAATTTCGATTGATTCATACTGTCCATCTGTTTCATTAATTCCAGAAACCGTTCCTGTGATTGTTGATGTTCCGCCAGGACCAGCGATTTTTTCACAAGACGAAAAGGCAATGGCAACTAGTGCGGCGAAGAATAATGATTTTATTTTCATTGTACGATTATTTTTTGAGTAGTAAATGTTTGATTGTCGTTTTTGATTTGAATGAAATACATTCCTTTTGGAAGATTTGCAAGAGAGAGAGAGGTACGCGATACATTCGCTTTTTGAATTCGCTGCACCAATGTACCTTGTGTGGTGAATACTATTATTTCAAAGTTTTTATCGAAGGGCGTTTCAATATATAAAATATCGTTGGTTGGATTTGGGTATATGTTGAATTGGACATTCATTAAATCGGAAACATGCACTGTTGTGTCGCATGTTCCAAACATATTCGCGTCCATCCAGGCTATGCGTTCCCCGATCCATAATTTTAAGTAATCCACTTCTTCTTGGTAAGTATATCCAACGAAGTTGTTTGGCCAAACATAGTTCCCAAGGATAGGCCAACGTTGGTAATGACGCTGCGAAGGAACTTCCAAAATGGCGGCGAGACTGTCGATGTAATTATACAAATATGTTGTGTCGAGAAGAGTGGTGCGAAGCTGACTCCAACGGCAACGGACTTCATTCGCATAGAAACTATCTTCGAGCAAGCGGTTCCACCAAGAAGGGTTGTTCCCACCGCCGCATGTTTGATTGAAGTTTATCTCCCAACCAAAGGTTTCTCCTCCTTCACAATAATTCGAGTTCCCCCATGCTATATTAAAATCCCATAGAGGGCCAGCAACTAATTTATTTCCTTCGCTGAAACGCTCTTTATAGAAGAATGATGAAATGCGATAGCCATCGACATTCTTAGAAACTTCATTCACCAAAAAGAAATCAATGAAAGAAGGAACATCGATGAATTTTCGATAGCCTAATATAGGATCGGTGAATTCGCTGGATACAAGCGCATTTTCCCAATCGGTGAAAAATGTTTGTATGTAATTCAATTGGCTTGGATGCAATTCAAGTAGCTCGGGATCGTGAAGTTGCAGTCCAATGCTTTCGTTGCTTGGAGCTTGAGCAGGATAAGGTGAATACCAAGCAATAACTCCATTGGCTGTGGTCTTGTCCACTTTTAAGATGTATCCACCCGTGAGTTCATTATCAAGTGTGTCAGATGGAAGTAATTCATTGATGTTTACTCTTCCAGGATTCTGTTTTATTCGTTCCATGAAAACGTAAACGCCCATATACTCGCCATTTAATACGAGTTCACATAATTTCGTTCGAGGGGTCCAGCGTCCCATTTCATTTCCTAAATGATAGGTGAGAACATTTCGAATCATTGTTTTGTCCGTGTATGGCGCATACAAGATCCAGTCGTTATCTGCTGGCCAATTGAAAATGGATGCGTTGTAATTCACGCTATCAGGTCCGCGTGTTTCGAGTCCATATGATTTAGCAGGGAATCCACTTGAAGAAGATCCTCTTGTTTCAATGGCTATGAGTCCATTGAATTCGTTGAAGGCATCGTTGATATGGTTGATTTGATCTTCACCATTGAAAATGATCCCCATCTCGGCATCAATCTTTGGCTCGTCGGGTATATCTACACCATAAGTATTTAAGACAACGATTGGAAGGGTTGAAGAGCTGAATTCAAAAGGTTGCACAAACCATGAAGGCGGCGTTCCGTAGTAATTATTGCTCGTGGTAAGGCCAACATGAAGAAATGCACGCGAAGTCATATCTGCTGAATTGGTGGAAATATTATGCGCTTCAACGCAAAGCACATTGTTACCATTATTTAAAATTGAAAGGTAGTCTGTTGTAAGGAAAATGACTTCATCGGGCAATCCTCCTTGATACATATTCGCTTCATGCTGTCCGTCAGCACCGTCGTTCCATGCGGGTTGACCGTTTGTTGTGATATTTGAACGTGAAATTTCAACACCATTCAAATAAGCCACATAAGAGTCATCGTAGTCCATATTCAAAATGAACTTTGAGATTTCATTCCAATCGTTAACATTGAAATGAATACGATGGTAAACGGAAATCGAACCATTCGGAATGGAAGTTCCATCGTCGCTATCGCCGAACCCGAATCCTCCATTTCCAACGGACCATGCAGCATCATCAAAAGTCGGGTCTATCCAGTTGCTTGGTGTATTTGCATTGGGCACAATGTAGTGCCATTCAAGGGTATCGTAAATTACCGTCTCCCAATGATCAACTTGCGCCTGTGCGCAGGCAGCAACCAGAGAAAGAAACAGAACAAAGATTTTTTTCATTTTGGGCAAGTGTGAATCGCTAATTTAATCATTCCATAACATATATGGCTGTTTAAAAGAGATCTGTTTAATCCAACACCGTTGTAATTCTTGCATTTCACAAGAATATCTACGACCTTGCATAAAATTATTTTCATGGAAAATCTCACGAGTATTCAAACCGAAGTTGACGCTTCTTTTCTTTATGCCTTGCTAGCTGAGCATGAGGAAGATCCGAATGTGGCGCATGTTTTTCGTGAAATGAGTGAAATTGAAATGGGACATGCGAAGGCTTTTTTGAAGAGTAAAGGTCTTCCTGAATCCGACATGCCAGGCCCTTCAGGACGAGCGAAGACATTGAGAAGAATCGGGAAAATTTTCGGATATGATTACGTCTTGGGAGTTTTGTTAGATACCGAGAAAGGTCTGTCCGCAGGAGTGTTGAATGCTAGAAAGAATCAAAACATGCCAAACTCGATTTCAGATACAGCGCACGTTTCCATCCTTCGGAATATTCTTCAGACCAATAAAAATATTTCCGGTTCTTCGTTGGCGCGATTTGAAAAGCGTCACCGCAATGTTGGAGGAAACGCTATTCGTGCAGCTGTTCTAGGTGGAAACGACGGATTGGTTTCAAATTTCAGTTTAGTCATGGGAGTCGCAGGGGCTAGCGCAGGAAGTGGACCTGTCCTCATGACAGGATTAGCTGGAATGCTTGCTGGTGCTTTATCCATGGCGTTGGGGGAGTGGATTAGCGTGAAGTCTTCGCAAGAGCTTTCCGAAAATCAAATGGAATTGGAAGCTGAAGAGTTAGAGATTAATCCGGAAGGTGAACAACAAGAGATCGCTTTAATTTATATGGCGAAAGGCATTCCAGAAGGGCAAGCAAGAGAAATGGCTGCATCTATCATGCAGAATAAAGAGCAAGCCTTGGATATTTTAGTAAGGGAGGAGCTTGGAATTAATGCAGAAGAATTAAAAGGCTCGGCCATGGAAGCAGCTTACTCTTCGTTCTTTTTGTTCTTGACGGGAGCAATCATTCCAGTTGTGCCATTCTTCTTTACAACAGGATTTACTGCCATCATTTTAAGCACTGTTTGCAGTGCATTTGGATTGTTCGGAATTGGTGCCGCTATTACCTTGTTTACAGGAAGAAACGTTTGGTTTAGCGGATTTCGTCAGGTGTTATTCGGACTTATAGCCGCAGCAATTACTTACGGAATTGGAACGCTGATTGGCGTTTCGTTGAGTTAAGGTTCAACCAGTAATTTCTGAGTAATGATTTCTTCTCCTAATTTTAGTTGAAGGACATACGTGCCCGGATGCTCGAAGATTCTCCAGCGATTTTCTTCACTGTGTTTTCCTGACGAGAAATTCCCAAGCTTATCATGTGCGACTTGCTTGCCATTCGAATCGAATGCTGTTAATTCCACTTCGCAATTTTTAGCACATGAAAATTCAATGCGGAATTTTCCGCTTGTAGGGTTCGGATAAATGGTGAATACATTTTTTGGAAGGGCATAGGTGGAAGAAACACCAACAGCGTTAGGCACTAACCAAACTTCGTAGAGGGTATCATTCGGAAAACTTTGTGTTCCATTGTTTACCCAAAAAATGTTTTGTGCCGTGCTACGAATTCCTCCAAGCAAATGGCCCAACAGAATTTCTCCACCGTTGTATGCGTTGTTCAAATCAATGATTTCACCGTTAATTAACGAAAGATTTTCATTCAAAATAAGTTCAGAGCTAGATCCTAAATATCCAGGGAGAATCGATGGAATCAACTCTTCTACCCACTGATTGTTCGCATTGCGAGTGACACAAGCAATGTTCTTTGTGAAGGGGACATCGACATTCTGTGTGAGTACATCGCCTTCGTAATAATATTCTGAAATTCCACCTAAAAACAAATAATGCTGCTTTTGAGATTGCGCGTCGTAAAGAGAAGCATGTCCGCAGTGGTATTGATTCAATAAATGTTGGAATTCAGGAACTTCAGCAATTCCAATTGAATTCACTTCAACGCAATTGGTAAAAGGCAAATCTGCAACCTGTTGGAATACCCCGCTGAATAAGGTGAAGTTCATTTGACCGTCCGCATCAATTCCTTCAACAACATTTAAATCTCTTCGGTGAAGCAAAGCAGGGTCACTGAACTCAGGCAGCCATTCAACTTGAATTCCAGTTGAAGTAAGCGTTGGAATAAATCGAGAAATTTTCTCGGTGTAGGTCTGTGTGAAGGAAGGGCCGTTCA
>JBILTL010000168.1:0-3444 GCA_044371535.1 Flavobacteriales bacterium
AAACCCGCTTGGAAAGGCATACTGCAAACGAATCCAATCGATTCCTTCCACATCGGAAAGACGTTTCAATAATTCTGAAAGAGTTCTTTTCTTTTCAATATCTAAACCGTAGAACGTAAGATCTTGCGCAATTAGAACCAATTCCTTGGTACCGTTAGCCGCTAAGGACTTCGCGTTTTTCACCAACTGTTCCATTGGAGTACTTACGTGCTTTCCGCGCATAAGCGGAATAGCGCAAAACGAACACGGACGGTCACATCCTTCCGCTATTTTAAAATAGGCGAAATGACTCGGCGTGGTAAGCAAACGCTCTCCCACCAATTCCGTTTTATAATCTGCCTTTAATGTTTTTAGTAAGCGAGGAAGATCTCTGGTTCCAAAGAACGCATCAACCTCTGGAATGTCCTTCTCTAATTCTGGTTTGTAACGTTCGCTCAAACATCCCGTCACATAAAGTTTCGAAACATTTCCTTTCTCCTTCTCCTTTGCCCAAGCCAAGATTGTATTGATACTTTCTTCCTTGGCGTTATCAATGAAACCGCAAGTATTGATGATCACGATTTCTGAATCTGTCTCTTCAGACTCGTGCTCTACATCGAAAGCATTGGCCTTCAATTGCGCCATCATGACTTCCGAATCGAAAATATTCTTTGCACAACCCAAGGTTACTACGTTCACCTTGTTTTTCTTGAGGGTCTTCGTCTTCATTACTTTGATTTTCCTGCGAATAAACTATCTACAAATTCGAATCTGTTGAAGACCTGTAGATCTCCGGCTTGCTCTCCTACTCCAATAAATCGGACAGGTATATTGAACTGATCTGAAATTCCAATCACTACTCCACCCTTCGCTGTTCCGTCAATTTTTGTAATGGCTAATGAAGAAACTTCTGTAGCTGCGGTAAACTGCTTCGCCTGCTCGAAAGCATTCTGTCCGGTTGAACCGTCTAAAACCAACATCACATCGTGAGGTGCATTCGGAACTACCTTTTGCATCACACGCTTGATTTTCGAAAGTTCGTTCATCAATCCAACCTTGTTATGCAATCGTCCTGCTGTATCGATAATCACAACATCAGCATTTTTCGAAACCGCTGATTGAAGGGTATCGAAGGCAACCGCAGCGGGATCGGCATTCATGGCTTGCGCCACAATTTCAACATCTGCACGCTCAGCCCAAATTTTCAATTGATCAATGGCTGCTGCGCGAAAGGTATCTGCCGCACCCAATACCACTTTCTTTCCTTGTTGTCGAAGTTGATAAGCCATCTTACCAATGGTGGTCGTCTTACCTACACCGTTAACCCCGACAACCATAATCACATAAGGCATTCCATCTGTAGCTGGAATAAAAATCTCTTCACTCTCTTCACCTTCGTGACCAACCAACATCTGCGCAATTTCGTCGCGCAAAACCTGATTCAATTGATCCGTTGGCATCGACTTCTCTTTGCGAACGCGCTCTTGAATGCGCTTAATGATTTTCTCAGTGGTATCGATTCCGACATCAGAAGTAATTAGAATTTCTTCCAATTCATCTAACATCTCGTCATCTACGTGAGCTTTCCCCGTAATTATGCGAGCAAGCTTCCCGAAAATACCTTCGCGGGTGCGTTCAAGACCAAGATCTAGCTTGTCTTTTTTTTCTTTCGAAAAGAGGCGTTTGAAGAAACTCATAGTTTAGGTCTAAAATAAAAAAAAGGCCTTTCCAAAGGAAAAGCCTTTTAACATATTTCTAACAGCGATTAGCCTTTAGCAAAGAAATCGCCGATTTTATCATTGTGTACAATTTCCTCTTTGAAGGAGTAAGAGCCTGTTTTTGCAGACTTTACCATTTTAATAACCTTGGTGTGGTTCTTACCACCACCAGTTTGAAGGGTCGCAACTACTTTCTTTGCCATGACTTAGTCTTATTTGATTTCTTTATGAACCGTCATTCTCTTCAAAATCGGGTTGAATTTTTTCTTCTCTAAGCGCTCAGGAGTGTTCTTCCTGTTCTTAGTAGTGATGTAACGGCTTGTGCCGGGTTTGCCAGACTCTTTGTGTTCTGTGCACTCCATTATAACTTGTATTCTATTACCTTTCTTAGCCATTGTTGCAGAAATTGGACGGCAAATATACGTAGAATATTGAGAATTGCAACTTTGCTATTCATTTTTTTCGACTAATCTCAACTCAACCACACCGAATAGCCACAAATCTATGTTAATAAGACACTACAACCCCTGCTTTTTCTGTTGTTCTACTGAATAATTTCACACATTCATACATCCGTACATTTTGGCTAAAAAAAGAAAAAGCGAAGTCGACACTTCAGCTGAATTTGAAGATAGAAACGAGCATTTGAATCGCGACGTCCGCTCTATGCGTATTGCTGGATTGGCTATTCTATTGTTTTCAGCATTTACCACGCTCGCTTGTGTTTCATATTTATTCTCTGGCGCGCACGACCAACAACTGTTCGTAGGTACAGGCGGAGTTAATGAATCGTTTCACAACTGGATGGGCGGCCTTGGCGCACGTTGGGCTCATGCGCTAATGTTTCATTTTGCAGGAATTGCTGCACTGTGTATTCCACTTTTAACCTTCCTTGTAGGTATTCGCATGCTCGTAGGAAAACATCTTCTTCCGTTCTTAAAAACTTTGCGCGTGAGCGTGGGCATAATGCTCTTCCTTCCCCTTGCAATCGGATTTTTTGCACACCGCACCAACCCCATTCCGTTCGATCATATTGAAATCTTAATCAACGGACTTTTCGTTGGCGGATATGGCGTTGTAGCTACCCATTTCTGCGTTTCGCATCTGGGTTGGATGGGAACATTATTGGGAATACTCTTCGTAATAATGGTATTCTTCATCGTAAACTTCAATCACCATGTAGATACCTTCATTGCGCGATTGGGCGTGCTTTTCAGATCAAAACCAAAAGAAGACAAGCCTCGAATTATTGAAGAAGAAATTGAAGAGGAAGAAGTACCTTTTCAACCTGCAAGAAACAAGGAAGAGACAACGGTTGAAGTAAAAGCCGAGGCTATTCCAACATACACTCCAGAACCTCAACCAGAGCCAGAGGCGGATATCTACGAATTTATTGCTGAAGAAGAAGCGCCAGTGTCAACGACAACAAGTTTCGATTTCGACAATCCGTTGAGTCCGCAACCCACATTTGAACTAATTCCGGAAGAGGAAGAAGAAAAAAAAACCTCTGATGAATTTGAACTAAGTCCCGTTTCTTCAGGAAATTCAACCATCTTCGAAGACGACGACATGGGCGATTTAGGAATTGAAATCGCGCCGGTAGTTCAAGCCGAAGAGCTTAGTTCCGACGAAATCGAGAGCACTGAATTCGGAGAGTACGACCCGAAGCTTGACCTTTCACGCTATCAACTACCTTCCATTGATCTCTTGCAGAACTACGGCGGCAATGGGCCTCAGATCTCGAAAG
>JBILTL010000062.1:0-11903 GCA_044371535.1 Flavobacteriales bacterium
TGCCAGGCATAATTGGTAAAAAAATCGGTATGACTAGCGTCTACAGTGCCGCTGGGAAAAACATCCCATGCACAGTGATAGAAGCTGGTCCATGTGTAGTGACCCAAGTAAGAACCTTGGAAAAGGACGGTTATACCGCTGTTCAGCTAGCATATGGCGAAAAGAAGGAGAAAAACACTTCTAAGCCAATGCAAGGTCACTTCAAAAAAGCAGGAACAACTCCAAAGCGTTTTATCGCAGAGTTCCACGACTTCGAAACAGAGAAAAACTTAGGTGATGTTGTAACAATCACTGAGTTATTCACCGAAGGAGAGAACGTTGATGTGATCGGAACCTCAAAAGGAAAGGGATTCCAAGGTGTTGTAAAGCGCCATGGTTTCAGTGGGGTAGGAGAAAGCACACACGGTCAACACAACCGTTTACGTGCACCAGGATCGTTAGGAGCATCATCTGATCCATCACGTGTATTCAAGGGAATGCGCATGGCAGGTCGTACTGGTGGAAACCAACGCACCTTGCAAAATTTAGAGGTAATTAAGGTTTTGGCCGATGAGAATTTGATTCTCGTGAAAGGTGCAATTCCTGGTTACAATGGTTCAACCGTTTATATCGTGAAGTAATATGAAACTGGATATATTCAACATACAAGGTCAAAAGACGGGAAGTTCCGTTGAACTTGACGCAGAAGTATTCGGAATCGAACCGAATGATCACGCGATCTACTTAGATGTTAAGCGTTACCTAGCTGCTCAACGCACTGGAACGCACAAGACTAAGCACAGAGGTGAGATTCACGGTTCTACGAAGAAATTACACAAGCAAAAAGGTACAGGTGGCTCTCGTAAGGGTAGTGCAAAGAATCCGTTGTTCCGTCAAGGGGGTAGCGTTTTCGGTCCACGTCCAAGAGCATACGATATCAAAGTAAACAGAAGTACCACACGTTTAGCTCGCGCTTCAGCTCTTAGCTACAAAGCAAAAGAAAACGGAATCATGTTGGTAGATGCTTTGTCTTTCGATAAACCAAAAACAAGCGAATTTTTGAATGTATTGAAGAATCTTTCTTTAAACAGCCGCAAGTCGCTTATCCTTATCCCAGAGAGAAACGATAGTCTTTATTTAAGCTCTCGTAACATTCAGGGCGCTAACGTGCAAATCGCTAGCATGGTGAATACTTACGACATTATGAACAGCCATCAAGTTGTTTTCGTAGGTAACGCACACGAAATGGTAACTAACATTCTTAAAAAATAACTGTCATGAGCGAAATCCTTATTCGACCATTGGTTACGGAGAAAATGACCGGAATCCAAGAAAAGCAAGGCAAGTACGGCTTCGTGGTAGCATTGAACGCTAACAAGATTGAAATCAAGAAAGCGATCGAAAAGAACTACGGTGTGACAGTTATGCAAATCAACACTATTCGTTATGACGGTAAGAACAAATTCCGTTATACAAAAGCAGGGATTGTTTCTGGAAGAAGCGCAAGCTACAAGAAGGCTATCGTGAAGTTGGCTGCAGGTGAGACAATCGATTTTTATTCTAACATCTAACAGAAGAGGAAATGGGCATTAAGAAATTAAATCCGGTAACTCCAGGTACTCGCTTCAAAGTGGCTTCCACTTTCGAAGAGTTGACGACCGACCGTCCATACAAGCCTTTAGTGGTAACATTAAAGAAAACAGGTGGACGTAACAACCAAGGAAAGCGCACCATGCGCATGATTGGTGGTGGTCACAAACGCAACTACCGTCTTATCGACTTCAAAAGAGATAAACACGGTATCGAGTGTACTGTAATGACAATCGAATACGATCCGAACCGTTCAGCACGTATTGCTTTAGTGGAATACGCTGATGGAGAAAAGCGCTACATCATTTCACCTGCGGGGTTAACTGTTGGTATGAAGCTTTCAAGCGGAACAGGAAGTGCACCTGAAATTGGAAATGCAATGACTTTGAGTGAAATTCCTTTGGGAACTGTTATTCACAACATTGAGTTGCGTCCAGGGAAGGGTGGATCAATGGCAAGAAGCGCTGGTTCATATGCACAATTAAGTGCTCGTGACGGTGAATATGCTATCATTACTCTTCCTTCAGGAGAAACTCGTAAGGTTTTAGCGAAATGTATCGCTACAATCGGAACAGTTTCTAACGGAGAGCATAACTTGACTCGATCAGGTAAGGCAGGAAGAAGCCGTTGGTTAGGTCGTCGTCCACGTGTTCGTGGTGTTGCAATGAATCCGGTGGATCACCCGATGGGTGGTGGTGAAGGACGTCAGTCTGGAGGTATCCCAAGATCACGCAAAGGAACGCCTGCTAAAGGATTAAAGACGCGCAAAAGCAAAAAGCCGTCAAGTAAATTTATCATTGAACGTAGAAAGAAATAATTGAGAAATGGCTAGGTCACTAAAAAAACCACCTTTTGTACACTACAAGCTTCAAATGCGAGTAGATGATGCTCAAGAAAACGCGAAGAAAGGCGTTATCAAAACTTGGAGCCGTGCTTCAACAATCACTCCCCAGTTTGTTGGGTTGACGATTGCGGTGCACAATGGTAAGCAATTCATTCCTGTATATGTTACAGAGAATATGGTAGGTCACAAATTAGGAGAATTTTCTCCGACACGTACCTTCCGTGGACACAGTGGAAATAGAAAATAACGAACAATCCCGATAAACACAGAAAAACTATGGGAGCTCGCAAAAGAGAAATGGCCAACGCGATAAAAGAGCAGATGAAAAAAACTGCCATCGCTAAATTGAACAATCATCCAACATCACCGCGTAAGACGCGTTTGGTAGCAGATATTATTCGTGGAAAAGAAGTAGGTGCTGCTTTGAATATTTTAAAGTTCACTCGCACGGTAAATGCATTGCCTATCGAAAAGCTTTTACGCTCTGCTATCGCAAACTGGCAGGCTAAAAACGAAGGAAGCGACATTGCTGAATCAAATGTAATCGTGAAAGAAATTCGTGTAGACGTTTCTCGCACTTTGAAAAGAATCAGTCCAGCTCCTCAAGGTAGAGCGCATCGCATTCGCAAGCGTAGCAATCACGTGACAATCATTCTCGATAAAAAATAATTAATAGAGATAAAGAAATGGGACAAAAGTGTAACCCAATAGGCCTTCGTTTAGGTTTCATCAAGGGATGGGACAGCAATTGGTTTGGTGGAAAAAACTACGGAGAGAAAATCGTTGAAGACGATAAAATCCGCAAATACTTGATGGCGCGTTTGAAAAAAGCGTCAGTATCGAAAATTATTATCGAGCGTACGCTGAAGTTGGTAACCGTTACTATCAACACAGCACGTCCAGGTGTAATCATCGGAAAACAAGGTTCTGAAGTAGATAAGTTGAAAGAGGAATTGAAAAAGCTTACTGGAAAGGACGCTCAAATCAATATCTTCGAGATCAAACGCCCAGAGATCGATGCTCGTTTAGTAGCAGAAGGTATCTGTCGTCAGATTGAAGGACGTATCTCTTACAGAAGAGCAACTAAAATGGCTATCAGTTCAGCAATGAAATTGGGTGCAGAAGGAATCAAAGTTACAATTTCTGGACGTGTAAACGGAGCAGAGATTGCTAGAAGTGAGACCTACAAAGAAGGACGTACTCCTTTGCATACTCTTCGTGCAGATATCGATTATCATCATGCAGAAGCTCACACTAGCTACGGTCGTATCGGTTTGAAAGTATGGATTTGTCGTGGTGAAGTTTTCGGAAAGCGTGATCTTTCTCCAAACTTCGGACAAGCTGCTCAACAACAAAAGCGCCCAGCTAACGCCGGTGGTGGAAACGATCGCCGCGGAGGAAGAAGATAATATTAAAACATTACGATTATGTTACAGCCCAAAAGGACCAAATATAGAAAGCAACAGAAAGGCAAAATCAAAGGAATTGCCTACAGAGGATCGCAATTGGCTTTCGGTAGCTTCGCTATCAAAACCATGGACGAAGGATTCATCACTTCACGTCAGCTAGAAGCAGCCCGTGTAGCTCTAACACGTTTCATGAAGCGTGAGGGTAAGGTATGGATTCGTATTTTCCCAGACAAGCCAATCACTGCAAAACCAGCTGAGGTACGTATGGGTAAAGGTAAAGGAGCTCCTGACCATTGGGTAGCAGTAGTTAAACCAGGAAGAATTCTTTTTGAAGCAGAAGGTGTATCTTTGGAGACCGCTCAAGAAGCATTGAGATTGGCAGCACAGAAATTGCCTTGCCGCACTAAATTTATTGTTCGTCCAGATTATACCGAATAAGACATGAAAGCATCAGATTACAGAAATATGACCATTGAAGACTTGAACAATCAAGTTTCGGAGAAAAAAGCAGAACTTGCAAAGATGTCGTTTAACCACACAGTTGCAGGAACAGAAAATCCAATGGTATTGCGTGCGAAGCGCCGCGAAATAGCGCGAATTCACACGGTTATCAACGAAATGAAAAACAACCGTTAATCCTACTCATCATGGAAAGGAACCTAAGAAAAGAAAGAACAGGCACTGTTACATCAAACAAGATGGATAAGAGCATCGTTGTTTCAGTTGAAATGAAAATTATGCACCCGAAATACGGAAAATTCGTAAAGCAAACGAAGAAATTCATGGCTCACGATGAAACCGGAGAATGTGGAGTAGGTGACGTAGTTAAAATTATGGAAACTCGACCAATGAGTAAGCTTAAACGCTGGAGAATGGTTGAAGTAATTGAAAAAGCGAAATAATCGAATAAAGATTAGAAGGATATGATACAGAACGAATCCAGACTTAAGGTTGCAGACAACAGCGGAGCAAAAGAAGTGCTCGTAATACGCGTGTTGGGTGGTACCCGTCGTCGATACGCATCAGTAGGTGACCAAGTAGTGGTTACTGTTAAAGATGCCATGCCTAGCGGCAACGTGAAAAAAGGTGTTGTTTCGAAAGCAGTTATTGTTCGCACGAAGAAAGAAGTTCGTCGCGGTGATGGTAGCTACATTCGTTTCGACGACAATGCAGTTGTGTTGTTAAATGCACAAGGTGAAATGAGAGGAACACGTATTTTCGGCCCAGTGGCTCGTGAATTGCGTGAGAAAGACTACATGAAAATTGTTTCTTTGGCTCCTGAAGTACTATAAACGAAGTAAATAGATAGCGAGATGTTCAAGCGACTCAAAATAAAAAAAGGCGACATGGTAGTGGTAACTGCCGGTAATCACAAAGGTGAAAAAGGACTTGTGATTGCTGTAGATCGCGACAATGACAGAGTTACTGTTGAAGGGGTAAATATGATTTCCCGTCATCGTAAACCTTCTGCACAAAACCCTCAAGGCGGAATTGAAAAGCGTGAAGCAGCCCTGCACATTAGCAATGTAATGCTAATCGATGCAGCTGGAAATGCTACACGTGTTGGTAAGATCCGCAGCGAAGAAGGAAAGTTAGTAAGAATCTCTAAAAAATCAGGGGAGGTAATCAAATGAGCTATCAACCAAGATTAAGATCAAAATACGAAACTGAAGTTAAAGCTAATCTTCAGAAACGTTTTGAATATTCTTCGAGCATGCAAGTTCCTTGCATCACGAAGATTTGCCTAAACCAAGGTATTGGTAAGGCTACTGCAGATAAGAAATTAGTAGATGCAGCTGTAGAAGAAATGACATTGATTAGCGGTCAACGCGCAGTGGCAACTTATTCTACAAAGGATATCTCTAACTTCAAATTGCGTAAAGGCGTTCCAATCGGAGCAAGAGTTACACTTCGTGGAAACACCATGTATGAATTCTTAGATCGTTTGATCGCAGTTGCTCTTCCAAGAACTCGTGACTTCCGTGGAGTTAAATCTTCAGGATTCGATGGACGCGGAAACTTCACATTCGGAGTTAAAGAGCAAATCATTTTCCCAGAGATTGATTTGGAGAAAGTAAAAGCAATCAACGGAATGGATATCACTTTCGTTACGAATGCAAAAACTAACGAAGAGGCAAAAGCTCTTCTTGAAGAATTCGGATTTCCTTTCGTAAAATAATAAGATTAGAAAGAATGGCAAAAGAATCAATGAAAGCCCGCGAGCGTAAGCGTATCGCAATGGTTGAGAAATATGCTAAGAAGCGCGAAGAGCTTAAAGCAGCAGGTGATTGGGATGCACTTCAAAAACTTCCAAAAAACAGTAGCGCTGTGCGTGTTCACAACCGTTGCATGTTAACAGGTAAGCCAAGAGGGTATATGCGTCAATTCGGATTATGTCGTAACCAATTCCGCGAATTGGCTCTAAACGGATTGATCCCAGGTGTTAAAAAAGCAAGTTGGTAATAATTAAGAAAAGAAGAACATGGTTACTGATCAAATAGCAGATTATTTGACTCGCATTCGCAACGCTCAGAAAGCTCGCCATAAGGTGGTAGAGATTCCAGCTAGCAATTTGAAGAAGGAAATTACAAAAATCCTTCACGAGTCAGGATATATCTTGAATTTCAAATTCGAAGAAGGTGCTCCAGGTGTGATTAAAATCGCTTTAAAATACGATTTGAAATCAAAGCAACCTGCAATCTCTAAAATCGATAGAATCTCTTCTCCAGGACACCGTAAATACGCAGGCGCTGAAGAGCTTCCACGTGTGTTAAACGGACTCGGAATTGCGGTAATGTCTACTTCGAAAGGAGTAATGACAGATAAGAAAGCCCGTCAAGAGAAAGTAGGCGGAGAAGTATTGTGTTACGTATATTAAGAACTAGAAAAAAATTGACCCATGTCAAGAATAGGTAAAAACCCAATTCCATTGCCCAAAGACGTTAGCGTTGAATTGGCGAATGGTGTTATTAAGGTAAAAGGGCCAAAAGGTGAATTATCTCAAGCAGTTGAGTCTTCAATTACAATTGAAATCGGCGAAACTGAGATTCTATGCACACGCTCAAGTGACCACAAAGACGTTCGTGCAAAACACGGATTGTACCGCTCTCTAATCAACAATATGATTGTTGGTGTTAGCACGGGCTGGAAGAAAGATTTAGAAATGATCGGTGTCGGTTACCGTGCAAATGTTGAAGGTCAGAAATTGAACTTGACATTAGGATATAGCCACCCAATTGTTTTCGAACTGCCATCTGAAATTAAAGTATCGGCTAAAGCTGAAAAAGGGGAGAATCCTCAGATATCACTTGAGTCGTACGATAAACAACTGATTGGACAAGTTGCAGCAAAAATTCGTTCGCTTCGTACTCCGGAGCCATATAAAGGAAAAGGTGTTCGTTACGTTGGTGAGTTTGTTCGCAAGAAAGCGGGTAAGTCAGCAGCTAAATAATTGATAATACAATGGCATTTTCAAAAGATTCTCGTAGAGCTAAAATACGCACTCGCATACGTGCTAGAGTGAAGGGTACTGATGTAAAACCACGCTTAAGTGTGTTTCGCAGTAACAAACAGATTTATGCTCAAATCATAGATGACAACCAGGGGGTAACTCTAGCGTCGGCTTCATCTAATGTAATTAAAGAAGCGCAAAATATTGCTAAAATTGAGCAAGCGCGCATCATAGGTAAAACAATTGCTGAAAGAGCTAAGGCAGCAGGTATCGAAGAAGTGGTTTTTGACCGCGGTGGATACTTGTATCATGGACGTGTAAAATCTTTGGCTGAAGCTGCTCGCGAAGCCGGACTTAAATTTTAATACAAATGCTAGAAGGAAAAGTAGTTCGCGCTAGCGAAACAGAATTGAAAGATCGTTTAGTAAGCGTTAATCGTGTTACTAAAGTTACCAAAGGTGGTAGAACATTTGGTTTCGCTGCGATCGTTGTTGTAGGTAACGAAAACGGAGTAGTAGGTCACGGTTTGGGTAAGTCCAAAGAAGTTGCTGAAGCGGTTACTAAGGCAATCGAAGATGCTAAAAAAGGTCTTGTACGTGTTCCAATCCACAGAGGTACTATCCCTCACGAGATTGCAGGTAAATTTGGTGGTGCACGTGTTTTCTTGAAGCCTGCTTCATTGGGAACTGGAGTAATCGCTGGAGGCGCTATGCGTGCGGTATTAGAGTCTGCAGGAGTTAAAGACGTATTGGCTAAGTCAAAAGGTTCTTCAAACCCACACAACGTAGTTAAAGCTACAGTTCAAGCGCTTGCAGCTCTTAGAACACCTCAAGAAATTGCGCGTATTCGCGGAATTCAATTAGAAAAAGTTTTTAACGGATAATCCATACCATTATGGCGAAAGTTGTTATCACCCAAGTTAAAAGTGCTATTGATCGTCCAAAACGTCAAAAGGCTACAATCGAGGCTTTGGGTATCAAAAAATTAAACGTGTCAGTAGAAAAAGAATTGACACCAAACATTGAAGGAATGATTCGCGCTGTGAATCACCTTTTGAAAGTGGAATACAAATAACGATTAGAAGAGATGAAATTAAATAACTTAAAGCCAGCTGAAGGTTCTATTAAGGACAGAAAGCGTATCGGTCGTGGTGAAGGTTCTGGACACGGTGGAACTTCTACACGTGGACACAAAGGTGCTGGATCACGTTCTGGTAACAAGCGCAAAATTGGTTTCGAAGGTGGTCAAATGCCTCTTCAAAGACGTTTGCCTAAATTTGGATTCAAGAGCTTAAACCGCGTTGAATACAAAGGAATCAACCTTGATACTTTACAATTGTTAGTTGATAAGCATAACCTGTCTGAGGTTACTTTCGATACACTTGTGGCAAATGGAATTTGCAGCAAGAAAGCCCTTGTAAAAGTGATGGGTCGTGGCGAATTAAAAGGAAAATTAAATGTGACAGCACATGCTTTCACAGCCACTGCTAAAGCGGCTATCGAAGCAATGGGCGGAACAGCGAACATTATATGAAAAAGTTTTTTACGGCAATAAGAAACATCTGGAATCACGAAGAACTTCGTAAGAAAATTCTTTTCACCTTAGGTATCCTTTTGGTGTACAGAATTGGGTCTTATGTCCTACTTCCTGGTATCGATGCTGTGAAAATGCAGGACCCAAATGCTGCTGGATCAGGTTCGATCGCAGACTTTTTAGGTCTTTTCACAGGTGGTGCTTTCAACAGAGCTTCAATTTTTGCTCTAGGTGTTATGCCTTACATCTCTGCTAGCATTGTTATTCAATTGTTGGGACTTGCAGTTCCTACAGTTCAGAAATTGCAACGCGAAGGTGAAAGCGGACGTCGTAAAATCAACCAATGGACACGTTTCCTAACAATTGGTATCGCAATGGTGCAAGCACCTGGATACCTTGCTCAATACGTGCCTGCAGATGCCCACGTTAATAGCCCAATGTGGATGATTACCTCAATTATTATCCTTACGAGCTCAACATTATTCGTAATGTGGCTCGGAGAGAAAATAACTGACAAGGGAATCGGAAACGGGACTTCATTAATCATCATGACTGGTATCTTATCAGACATTCCGGGTGCTTTTGCTCAAGAGTTCAGTCAACAAACTTCATTCTTCTTCTTAATTGAAATAGCTGTTATGGTTATTGTAATTGGAGGAACTGTTGCAATCATTCAAGCTGTTCGCAGAATTCCTGTACAAATGGCTAAAATGGCAGCAGGAGGAACCCATCTTCCGCAAGGAGAAGGAGCTAGAAGTTACATTCCATTGCGTGTAAACGCTGCTGGAGTTATGCCAATCATTTTTGCTCAGGCAATTATGTTTGTGCCGCTTTACCTCAGTAACACAGAAATGTTTCAAAGCAATAAAGTTTTGGCTTCATTGACAAACTACCAAGGCGTTGGTTACAATATGTTGTTAATGTTAATGATTATACTCTTCACATTCTTCTATACGGCTATCGTTACCAATCCAAATCAGATTGCAGATGATTTGAAAAGAAATGGAAATTTTGTGCCCGGAATTAAGCCTGGAAAAGATACCGCAGAATTTATTGATAGAGTTTTGTCGAGTATTACCCTTCCTGGTGGTATCTTTGTCGGCCTTATTGCAATTTTGCCAGCTCTTGTTTTGTCATTGTCTTTAACGAAAGCTCAGATGTTTGCTCAGTTTTTTGGAGGAACATCAATGTTAATTACTGTTGGAGTAATCTTAGATCTACTTCAACAAATAGAGAGTCATTTGCTTTCACGTCATTACGACGGGTTAATGCAATCAGGTAGAGTGAGAGGAAGAAACAGTGGGAATGTTGCGAGCAGTGGTTACACCGTATAAGCTGTGAGCAAAAAGGTAGTTTTAAAAACACCGGATGAGATAAATGCCATCCGAAAGAGTTCTTTACTTGTAGGAAAAACGTTGGCAGAAATAGCCAAAATCGTTGAGCCGGGTATAACAACCTTGCAACTAGACAAAGTTGCGGAAACCTTTATTCGAGATCATGGGGCTTACCCTGGATTTCTTGGATATCATGAATTTCCCAATTCAATCTGTGCAAGTGTTAACCAAGCCGTGGTTCATGGAATACCTAACACACAACCTTTGAAAGAAGGAGATATTGTCTCCGTAGACATAGGTGTGTTGTGGGAAGGGTTTTGGGGAGATTCTGCATTTACATTCGCTGTTGGTAGAATATCTGATGATTTGCAAAAATTATTAGATGCAACAAGAATGTGTTTAGAGTTGGGGGTTGAACAAGCCGCAATTGGAAAACGTATCGGAGATATCGGTTATGCTGTGCAACACTATGCAGAGACAAGCGGATACGGTGTTGTAAGAGAGTTAGTAGGCCATGGAGTTGGCATACAACTTCATGAAGCGCCTGAAGTACCGAATTACGGAAGAAGAGGACATGGTTTGGTTATGACAGAAGGAATGGTCTTGGCAATTGAGCCAATGATCAATCTGGGGACGAAGAACGTAAGACAATTAAAAGACGGTTGGACTATTGAAACGCAAGACGGAAAGCCAAGTGCACACTTTGAACATACAGTGGCAGTTGGAAAAGGTGGAGCAGAGAAATTGTCCTCATTTGAAGAGATAGATGCAGTATTAACTGCTAAAAAATAATAAAAAACTGAATGGCGAAACAGACATCGATAGAACTAGACGGGACCATTGTTGAGGCATTGTCAAATGCAATGTTCCGTGTGGAGCTTGAAAATGGACACATCATCGTAGCTCATATATCCGGAAAAATGAGAATGCACTACATTCGAATTCTTCCAGGTGATAAAGTGAAAGTGGAGATGTCGCCTTACGATTTAACAAAAGGTCGAATTTGTTTTCGATATAAATAATAAAGTAGTAGAGATATGAAAGTACGTGCTTCAATTAAAAAGCGTTCAGCTGACTGCAAAATCGTTAGCCGAAAAGGAAAGCTTTATGTAATCAACAAGAAAAACCCGAAATTCAAACAAAGACAAGGATAATTCCTTAAAATAAAGAATAACTATGGCAAGGATTGCAGGTATAGATCTACCGCGTAACAAAAGAGGTGAAATCGGACTCACCTACATCTACGGAATTGGACGTTCAACGTCACGTAGAATCTTGGAACAAGCTGGAATTTCTTATGATAAGAAAGTTCAAGATTGGAACGATGATGAACTAGGTTTGATTCGTAATTTCATTACCGATGAATTGAAAGTTGAAGGAGCATTGCGTTCTGAAACACAATTGAACATTAAGCGATTAATGGATATCGGTTGCTACAGAGGTGTTCGTCACCGCTCTGGATTGCCACTTCGTGGACAAAGCACAAAAAACAACTCTCGTACCCGTAAAGGAAAGCGTAAGACAGTTGCGAATAAAAAGAAAGCAGTTAAATAATCAATAAGCTAAGGCAAGAGAAATGGCCAAAGTAGAAAAAAAGAAAAAGAAAAATGTGGTGGTGGAAGCTATGGGTCAAGCCCATATTCAATCCACATTTAACAACATCATCATTAGTTTAACCAACAATTCTGGACAGGTGATCTCTTGGTCATCGGCAGGGAAAATGGGATTCCGTGGTTCTAAGAAGAACACTCCGTACGCCGCTC
>JBILTL010000064.1:0-11461 GCA_044371535.1 Flavobacteriales bacterium
CAATTGTTTTCTCAATTCACTATTAGCGGAAACTCCACCGCAGATAGCAACTTGATGAATACCTGAAGCTTCAATTCCTCTTTGTATTTGTCGAAGCAAATAAGTGACTACAGTGTTCTGAAAGGACGCGCAAAGATTCGCTCTTTCTTCTTCAATAAAATTCTGATTTTCCTTTTGACGATCTCGCAAGAAATAAAGCAATGAAGTTTTCAATCCGGAAAAACTGAAATTCAATCCTTCCACTTTCGGAATGGGGAAACTGAATTTCTTCGCATCTCCCATTTGAGCCATCTTGTCTAATAAAGGACCTCCGGGATAGTCCAATCCAAGAACCTTTGCAGCCTTATCAAAAGCCTCACCTGCGGCGTCATCTATCGTCTCTCCAACTACTTCCATATTTGTTGGCGAATGAACAACAACCAGCTGCGTATGTCCTCCACTCACTGTCAAATTCAAAAAAGGAAATACAGGCTGTTTTTCACAATCGTCGGCTAGGTGTGCAAGAATATGCGCTTGCATGTGATTGACACCAACTAAAGGAATATCCAAGGCCAGACTCAAACTCTTTGCAAATGAGATTCCTACGAGTAAAGAGCCCATTAAACCAGGACCTTGCGTTACCGCTATCGCTTCTAAATCTTTCAAATCCTTATTGGCCGATTGCAATGCTGCATGCACAACGGCTGTAATCATCGTCTGATGTGCACGACTTGCTATCTCGGGAACAACACCTCCGTATTGGGCGTGCTGCAGTTGCGTAACAACTTCATTCGACAAAACTTTTGTCCCAAATAACACCGCAGCAGAGGTTTCGTCGCAGCTGCTTTCAATGGCTAAAATCAATTTTTCTCCCATCTTCAATTCGAAGGAGCAACCATCATTTTATCGAAATTCTCTGTTGAGGCGAACGACCGTTCAGAGTCGGACTTCATGAAATACACCAACGACTGTATATCACTCTCTGAGTTTGACTCATAAAATTTCCCCATGCCCTCTACTCCCATTATCATAAAGGCTTCAGCAAAAACATAAGATTCCACTACTGTCTTGGCGGAAATATAGCTCTGAAACATTTCATTGAAAATTGGCAGTAACGTATTCGGATCTAACATTGTAACCTTGTTTCTCGAATCATAAGTAGCATAAGCCCGATTTACAACACGTAACCTATTACCTGTTTTCTGCCCAGACATGGTCATGTCAACAATGTTCAAGCTATCGATTGTTGTTCCAAAACCGACATGCCATGCGTCCGATCTAATAGTACCCTGACTAATCGACTTAGATTTAGACTTCAGAAACTCAACTATTTTATCAAAAACTAAAGCGGTCCCAATCTTTTGTAAATCCATTTCTATCTTAGGATTTATTTTACCAATTCTGGAAGATTTATAGACACCATTCTCTTCAACTTCTTCAAAATCTACAATAGCATAAGGCATGCTCGTGAACTGAATAAGTGAATCTATGTTAGGGGTTATAGGATTTGCGCTCAACACTTGAGGAAGCCAAGCTCTTTGTGCCGGTGATAAGGTAAAGTCCCAGTAACCATTCGATTTGCGATGCATTTCGAGTGAAACAGACATGATATTACCCATCGTTTTGTTTTGATCAACAAACTCATAATAGCCATTCGTACCTTCAGCTGTGTTGTATTTGATCACAGTGCTCTCTGGATTGTTTGGGTCTATGTGTATTTTAACAGAATGTTCGATACTATCGAAAGCAAAAGAATAATCTGTCGTGTCACCTACAACATTCACCTTATACTTCATTCCTAAAAACTCCCTGTCATACTCTCTACCTACCGTTGACGTTTTGGAATCCTCTTTATCGCTGCATGATTGAAAAAACAATGAAGCGGCTACTAAGGCGACGAATATATAAATTGAAAATTTCTTCATGACACAAAAATAATCTGAATAACTTTACTTCATGCGTAATACTTCAACAATCCTCAACTCAACAACACTTGCATTATTGCTTTGGATTGGAGTAACATCATTTGCTCAAATTCCTGAAACAACCAGCAATTTCGTTCATCCGGATTACGATTTTTTTTCAGTTGAAGCTCACGCGAAAAACGCAGCTCTTTCCGGCCCCTTTTTAAATTTGTTTAGTAACGACGCCATTCAATTTGAATTCGACGTTTTCACGTCACCAGACGAAGATTTATTCTATTCTGTTTTTCATTGCGATCCTTTTTGGAACATCGATGACAGTAATCCTTCCGACGTCATTCAAGGATTCACAAGTCAGCGAGTTTCCTTTCCCGAAAACTCCATTCACACATCAGTAACGTTCGATCATTACCGTTTTGAATTACCGAACACCATGACCAAGTTTATTCAATCTGGAAATTACTATGTAGTCGTTCATGAGGGAAGCGAATACTCTGAATCGAGCGTTCGACTTGGGTTTCGGATGGTAGTTTATGATGAAGGACTTCACGGATTGAATGCTGAACTGAACATTAAACGAGCCTCTACCATTCAACATCTGCAGTCTCATCAGGAAGTTGATTTCTCCATTTCATTGGCGAATACTCCCGTTTACGACATGAACAAAGTCATTCCTGTTATTCTTCAAAACGGAAGATGGGAAAATGGGAAAACAAATTTTCAACCCACCTATATTGCTCCAAACAACGTTTTGGTTTACGACTATTCAAGTGGTGAAAATGAATTTTCCGGAGGCGGAGAATGGGAAGCATTTGAAACCAAAGATTTGCGTTTAAACGGATATAATGTTCAGAGTAATATTCGTGTTGAAAATGAAAATCACATTTACCTCTACCCCAGTCAGAATGAAATGAATCTCGCCTACACAAGTCGTTCTGACCTTAATGGAGCTTCTTTAATTTCCAGTGAAATTTATGAAGACGATGATCTAACCAGCGACTACACCTATGTGCATTTCGAGCTGAATTCACCTGAATTATCCAACAAAGTTTTTCTTGAATGTGGAAATGAATGGAACACTCCTGTGTTATGCGAATACAGCGAGATTAAGAAAGCGTATCAAGCTACAATGTATCTGAAACAAGGCGTTTACAACTATCGATTTCGAATTGAGCCTTCCAATGTCAATGAAGAAATAAACTTTGCTGAAGGCAATCATTCCGCAACAGAAAACAACTACCAGCTCTTCGTTTATTACTATGATCGAAATGCTGGATTCTACAAATGCGGGGGCTTATTTACGAAGAACAGTCGAAAGAATTAGTCCTTATCGTAATTGAAATCATCGTCCTTCCACTCTCTTTTTCCGCGCTTCCAAATTTTATACTGTTGGAATTCTTCCTTCACAAATATTAGGAATTCGTATTGTGAACTCTGACGAATGAATTCATCACTTACATGCATGAAATCTATGAACGCGTCGAACTCATCGTTTGTCAATGCTATGATATCAAAGTCGACATACAAATGAAAAAGTTCCTTTAACAGTGCGCGCTTCCGATCCTCGTATTCCATTTTTGCAACTGCCAGTTTACTGCGCTCACGCTTACTGAACTGCTCATACAAAAAAGTAATGGGATTGCTCACATTTGCTGTTTTGAATTGGTTTTCATCGAAACCCAATCCCAACAAATCTTCTTCAATGGCTTCTAAATCGCGCGGAGAAATAAATTCAACTACGGGCAACATGTAGGTCCTATCGTCTAGAAATATGGTTGGATGATAGACATCTTTCAAAACAGAATCCTTCATGCAAAGCTGGCGCGTATAATAACTCAAAGCGGTAATGCTTAGCGTATCGTTCTTTTCGCAAACAATGGTATAATATCCACTTGAGTTTCCGAAACTACCAGTCTTGGTTCTGTTGTTTACTATAATTGCGTTTGGAATACCCTGTCCGTGTGGATCGCGCACCCTTCCTTCAATGCGAATGGTTTGAGAATACCCAATGAACGAAAGGAAAACGAAGAAAAAAAGACTGACACTCCTCATATAGCGAAGGTAACGAAGAATTGAAAACTATATTGAATCGTCACTAAATTCGCAGCATGAAAAAGTTTTTATTCCAATTAGTTGTGGTCGTTGGATTCGCAAGTTGCACGATACTTCCACATGAAAAAAAATCTTCTGAAAGCGTTGCTCATCTCGTTACAGATGTGACTGTTTTAGCTAGTGATGCGTTCGAAGGAAGAGCAATAGGAACACCTGGCGCCGACAAAGCAGCAGGATATATTCAAGATCAATTTCTTCAAATCGGATTACTTCCAAAAGGAACACTTGGATTTTTTCAAGCGTTTTCATTCATTCCTCAAGGACACGGACAAGTGCACCAAGTGGGAGATAGCTTGAAAATGGGAAAATCGTTGGTGAAAGAAATCAACGGGAAAAATGTAGTCGGTTACATCGACAACGGCGCAGCGAATACCATCATCATAGGCGCGCACTACGACCACTTAGGTTATGGCGATGAGAATAGCTTGTGGACGGGAGATCGTGCCATTCACAACGGAGCGGATGACAACGCCAGCGGCGTCTCTGCGATGTTAGAATTGGCGCGCAAATTAAAAGCAGACAAATCTCCTTCAACCAATAAATACAACTACCTCTTCATTGCTTTCAGCGGCGAAGAAAAAGGTTTGTGGGGAAGCAATTACTTCTGCAAAAACCCGACGATTGATTTATCAACCGTTAACTGCATGATGAATATGGATATGGTTGGAAGGTTGAATGCAGAGCATGCGCTTTCCATAAGCGGAACCGGAACCTCTCCAGAGTTTGAGAATTGGTTAACCTCTAACAACAAATCAAACTTCAAACTAATTTTTGATAAAAGCGGCATTGGCCCAAGTGACCACAGTTCATTCTACAACATGGGCGTGCCTGTGTTACATTTCTTCACCGGTCAGCACAGCGACTACCACAAGCCTAGCGACGACTTCGATAAAATTAATTACAAAGGTTTGAATGAAGTGGTGAATTACATGTATGCGATGTGTGTTGAAATGAATGCACATACGAAATTGGAATTCACCAAAACAGTGGATCCTAAACCTATGAACTCTTCATTCAAAGTAACATTGGGTGTAATGCCAGATTACATGTTCAGTGGTGAAGGAATGCGCATCGATGGCGTGAAGGAGAATCGTCCTGCGGCATTGGCTGGACTGAAGCAAGGCGACATTGTTGTTCGCCTTGGCGAAAACAAAATTGCTGATATGAGTTCATACATGGAAGCTCTTGGCAAATTCAATGAAGGTGATTCTACAGAAGTGGAATTTATTCGTGAAGGAAAATCAATTGTTGCTCCAGTGACATTTAAATAAGATGAAGAAACTATTTTTCTGTGCAGGGTTGGTGGTTTTCACCAACCTTTTGCATTCTCAAACGCGTGTACTGTTTATTGGAAACAGCTATACCGCTGTAAACAATCTTCCGCAGCTAACAGCAGATTGCGCGCTAAGTATTGGCTTTGCAGGATTTCCAATGGAGGTAGCGAGTAGTACTCCGGGAGGAACCACTTTCCAAGTTCACACAACGAATGCAGCATCACAAAGCCTAATCAATCAAGGCAACTGGGACTATGTTGTTCTGCAAGAACAAAGTCAGCTTCCCTCCTTTCCCGATGCACAAGTAGCTGCTGAGTGTTTTCCGTTTGCAAGTACTTTGAATGAGCAAATCCTAGCCGCAGATTCTTGCGCAGAAACAATCTTCTATATGACATGGGGAAGACAGAACGGAGATGCCTCTAACTGCGCTTCTTGGCCGCCTGTATGCACTTACGCGGGCATGGACAGCCTCCTCAATTTGCGTTACAGACAAATGGCCATTGACAATGAAGCCATACTCTCACCTGTTGGAGCATTGTGGAATTATATTCGAACGAACTATCCTGAAATAAACTTATACGCTGCAGATGGCAGTCACCCTTCCCTTGAAGGAACTTATGCTGCGGCCTGCAGCATGGTTTCGGTCATTTTCAGAACCGACCCTACCCTTATCACTTACAGTTCAACATTAGATCCTGTAGTCGCAGAAAAAATCAGATTAGCTGCTCAAGCTGTGGTATTCAACAATCTTATGGAATGGCACGTGGGTGAATATGATCCTGAAGTTCTTGTCAATACAGCATCCATCGGCTTAACATTACAACTGGACAATCAATCTGCTTCAAGTTGGAATTTCACTTGGGATTTTGGTGATGGGAATTACTCAACTGATTTCTCTCCGGTACATACATACGCGAACGCCGGAGTGTATTCCCTAAGCTATTCTGCTATTGACGCATGCGGAAGAACTTCTCAAGGCTACTGGGAAATTCAGATTCTTGATAATGGAATTTCAGAATTCGAGAAAAAATATGTTGTACGAAATTTAGAAAACGAATTTGCAATTGACTTCAGTTCTTTAGCATCTGACATTCGCATTTTTGATTTAAATGGAAGGCTAATTCAATTTTCCTCTAACAACCACTCGTCATTTTATATAACAAAATCAAACACTCCAAGAATTATTCAATTCACTATGAACGGAATAAGTCACCGCATTTTACTTGGTGTTGAATAACCAATCGAATGTTCAAAACTACGTAAGTGAATAGTTGGCTGAAACGAAAGAACTGATGTACTTTCGCGCCCGTTAAGTCCATTTGCAGCTTCTGCTGTGGGTCTTTTAGTTAAGGTAAAGCAAACCCTCGAAAACGTTCGGGGGTTTGTTTTTTTTTATACTCTTCCTTAGGAATACTTCAGAAATTTCCAAGCACAAAAAAAGGCTGCCTTTCGGCAGCCTTTCTCTAAAGTTAACCTGTTCAAATGAATTATTGAACTGCGATTTGTACAGCAGTCTTTTCAATTCCGTTTGACAATTCGATAGCATAGATTCCGCTAGCAACACCTTCAAGGTTTACACGTACTTGGTTGTTTCCTGTTGGAAGATTACCCATGAACTGAGTAGAAACTACTTGACCTAAGTTGTTCATTACACGGACAGTGATAGGAGCTGATTTTACTTGACCGAAAGAAAGAGTTACGAACTCGTTCGCTGGAACTGGGTAAGCATTCAATACAGTTAAAGCCATAGCTTCTTGTACACCAATGATACAGTCAACACATGAATCGAAACATACAACGTTCAATACTTCAGCAACACCAGTGCGTGTGTGAAGGCGGTTGTAACCACCAACACCGTTAGCGATACCGCAGTTGATGATACCAGTACCTTCTTCGTTAGTTGGAAGATTTACATCTCCGTTCATGAACTTGTACTGAATATCAGCAGAACCGCTGATGTTAACAGTGCATTCGTAAATTCCATCTGTGTTATCGTCAGTCATTTCAACTGCACCTGCTTGCCATGCTGGATTTGTGAATCCACCAATCATCCAAACACCTGCAGCATCTGGAGTAGTATTTAACATGTTCACTCGGAAAGTAATGTCAGCTGGATCTGGATCAACAACACACTCCGCTCCACATTGGTTGTAGCAGAAATGCTCAACAACTGGATCAGCAGCAACAACCACTTCACGGTTACCACCTACGTTACAATCAGCAGGCAAAGACTCGTTACCATCTGCCCAAGCAGCACCGTTAACGAATTTGTACTGGTAAGTACCTGGTTGAAGTAAAAGAGTTACTTCATAGATGTTATCACCGTCTGGGTCAGTCATCAAGGTAGCAGCATCGCCAGGGTTCCATCCTTGGAAAGAACCTGCAACGTGCGGACCGTTAGCGTTAACAGTTTGTAAAGTCATATCAACACGGAACAATACTGGGGTTGGAGCTTGACAAGGACCACAAGCACTGAAACAAATAACGTCTGCAACTGTGTTTGGATCAACAACATCAATCACACGGTTTCCTGAAACATTACACTCAGCTGGAATAGCTTCAGCGAAAGCCCAGTCGTTACCGTTGATGAATTTGAACTGAGCAGAAGTAGCAGTACCAATAGAGAAGTAACCCTCGAAAGTACCGTTTCCGTCTGGATCAATCATTTGTGATCCTGCTGGATTCCAACCTTGGAAGTTACCTGCAACGAAGATACCTGCTGGGTTAACACCTGCAGCCTCTTGAGTCATGTCTACACGGAAACGAACAGTGTTCTCTCCGCAAGCAGCGCATGAAGCGTAGCATACAGTCATGCTCTCAGTTGCATTCAAACCAGAAATTGACCAGAAACGGTTATCGTTTCCAGCAACCTCAACTTGACAAGCTGGTGGAACATCTTCAGCAAATGGCCAATCGTTACCATTGATGAATTTGAACTCATAACGCTCTGCAACCAAGTTCAAGGTTACAGACCAAATACCATTTCCTTGATCAGCTAAAGCAATAGCAGAAGGATTCCAGTTAACATACGCTGCGTTTTCAGCAGTACCATCGTAGTTAACGTCATTGAAATTTCCAGCCATGTGAACGCCATTTGCGCTAACTGTTTGGCCAGTCATGTCCACATTAAACGTTACAGCAACTTGGGCTTGAGCCATCATTGCAGATAACGCTACGAAACAGAATGTAAAAATTTTTTTCATAGGTTTTTAAATTAGATTACTGTAGTTCGTGTACTTTTAACACTTTCCAAATATATATCGAAAAAGTGTTTCACACTCCACATAGACGTAAATCATGAAAAAAAGTTCCGTATACTTTTCCACAATGCTCATGTTCATGTCCTGTTTTGCCTTTGGACAGACAACTAATTTCTTTGAAAATACTAGCTCTCCGTGGATTCAGCGAATAGATCCTCCCAATTGGTTCAGCGGCATGAACGATAACGAGGTTGAGCTGCTATTATATTGCAACGACAGAGAAGAATTAACAATTTCCCTCCACCCTGAAAGCGAGAAATACGTGTCCTTGCTAAGCGTTGAAAAGTCGAAACTTAACAACTACTATTATGTTGATCTTTCCGTTAAAAGTCAACCCAAAGACAATACTATATTTTTCATCGTAAATAAAGCTGGCTCTTCCGCTAGTGCGATGGTTCCTTATTCCATTACGCCTCGATCAGCTCAGCCGCTTGGCCTCTCTCAATCCGATGCCATGTATATGGTCTTCCCCGATCGCTTTTCAAATGGTAATTCAAAGAACGACTCTTTACCTAACTACTTTCAAGGTGCGCATAGAGACGAACTGAAAGGTCGTCGCGGTGGCGATATTCAAGGAATTTGCGACCACCTCGATTACATCTCTGACCTCGGCTTCACTGCTCTTTGGATAAACCCCATGGTGGAAAACAACGAAAAGCGAGATTCTTATCACGGTTATGCAACAACAGACTCATACCTTATTGACCCTCGAATTGGAACGCTTGAAGAGTTGAATAAACTCACAACAAGCATGAAGAAAAAAGAGATGAAGCATGTTTGGGATGTCGTCTACAATCACTGGGGCGATCAACATCAGCTCTTCCGTGAAATGCCAGATAGCAATTGGTTCCATTGGTTTCCAACTTACACCAAGACCAACTATCGCGCAGAGACCATGATGGATCCCTATGCCAGTGAATACGACAAAAACCTCATGGCAAACGGTTGGTTCGACAAACACATGCCCGATCTAAATCAGCAAGACCCTCACCTTTCCAAATACCTCATTCAAAATTCCATTTGGTGGATTGAAATGGGTAGTATCGATGCATTCCGAATAGACACGTACAGTTATCCTGACCAATTATTTATGTCGAAGTTGAATGCTGCCGTAAAAAAAGAATATCCAAACTTCTTCTTATTTGGTGAAACATGGGTACAAGGTTCTGCCGTTCAGGCTTGGTTTCCCGAAGGACAAAAAGTCCAACAAAATTTCGACTCTCAACTAGACGGAGTAACAGATTTTCAATTGTTTTTCGCAATGACGAAAGGACTTACAGAGCCATTCGGATGGGAAGAAGGATTTCGACGCATTGAATTAGACCTAGCACATGACCACCTGTATGCTCATCCTGAAAACTTAGTAACCTTCCTAGACAATCACGACTTAGCACGCATTTATTCAGTCTTCAACAAAGACCTGGAAAAATGGAAAATGGCACATGCCATGCTACTCACGCTTCGGGGTATTCCATGTATCTATTACGGAACTGAAATCCTTATGACCGGATTTTGTGATCCCGATGCGCATGTGCGAGAGGAATTTCCAGGCGGTTGGCCTGACCACAAGGTGAATGCCTTCGAAAAGAAAGGTCGCAACGACCTTCAAAATGAAGCTTTCGATTTCATTCAAACACTTTTGAATTATCGAAAGAAGAACAATTGGCTTGCAACCAGCAAACTCACCCAATTTGTCCCAAACGACAACACGTATGTTTACGCTCGAAAATCCAGCGACGGAAAAAAAGCAATCCTCTGCATGTACAATTTAAATGAAACCGCCTTCAACTTTCCTATGGAATCATTGAAGGAAATAACGAAGCAGGTGAATTGCGGAAAGAACATTTTAACCAATGAAAAAACATCTTGGGACAAAACTCTTTCTATTCCTGCTAAAGGTTTTTCGATAATTGAAATTTCATTCTAATTTTGAACTCCATTAATAATAAACCCATGAAATCACTTTTTTCACTTTTAACCCTCTGCTTCATCAGCGTAATTTCTCTCGCGCAAGTACAAAAGAAAAATCATGTTACTATTATTAAAATCGACACTACCGTTACCGGACAAGTCGATACCCTTATCTTCAATTTCGAAGGAGATCAAATCGGCAACATGGAAGAAATCATGAAGAATATTCCTGGTTTCGACATGTCAATAATGGACTCCTCTCTCAACTTCGGCTTCGAAAAAGATTTTCAAATGCCTGAAGGGATGATATTCGGAATGCCGAATGAAATGCCTTTTGGATTTGGTGCACCTGACAACAGCGCCAAAATTGGAATTAGTCCTGCACGCTCTTTCAAAGGAGAAGGTGTAATGATTGAAACTGTTTCACCGGTAAGCCTAGGCGCAGCCCTTGGATTGCAAACCGGAGATGTTATTGTTGAATTAAACAAGAACACCATTAAAGATTTCGATTCGTTGGTTGGAACACTTAAACAATATGCAGTGGGCGACGAAGCGAATATCACCGTTCTTCGCAACGGCAAAAAGAAAAAAGTATCAGGCTTCTTTATTCCTGCTCAAGGAGGTAACAACATGCAACGCGAGATTAGAATTCAACGTCCGTAAACTGAGCACTTCGAAGAAAATACTTTTCGCTGCGCTCGATTGGGGATATGGGCACATGACTCGCGGCAGCGAGCGCATTGCGCAATTCATTCAAGAGGGAAATACCGTTGAAATCGCATGTTCGAAAAACCAAGAAAACTTTTTCCGAAGCAGATTTCCTGAATTAGCTATTCATGTCACCCTTCCAGATAACCACATTCAAATTGAAAGTGGAAAAGGATTGTTTTTTAAACTTGGTCTTCGCGTCTTCGAATTTCGAGCGAATTGGAAAAAAGAAAAAGCATGGTTGATAAATCATCTTGTGTCAAATTCAGTCGACCTGATTTATTCCGACAACAGA
>JBILTL010000065.1:0-11432 GCA_044371535.1 Flavobacteriales bacterium
TGAATATTGATTTATTTTGGAACAGAGATGATCGCTATTACAAGAAAGGCGGTTGGAAGGGAACCCAAGATTTAGATGGAGGAACTTTGTTCACGCAGTTCTCTCACTTCATTGATATCATGTATTGGTTGTTCGGAGACATAGACAACATTCAAGCAAGACTGCACGATTTTAATCACGCGCATTCAACCGAGTTTGAAGACTCTGGAATTGTGATGTTCGATTTGGTTGAAGGTGGAATGGGTTCAATAAATTTCTCAACCGCTGTTAGCAATGTGAACTACGAGAGCAGCCTAACGGTTGTTGCTGAGAAAGGAACAGTGAAAATTGGTGGGCAGTATATGAACGAAGTAGCGTATTGCGAAATAGAGAACTATACGATGCCAATTCTTGCGGAAGGAAATCCAGCGAACGACTACGGTCACTACAAAGGCAGTGCAGCGAATCATGTGTACATAATCCAAAATGTTGTTGAAGCTATTAGTGGTGTTTCAAATATTACAACCAATGCATTGGAAGGATTGAAAGTTGTGGAAATTATTGAGCGCATTTATTCTGCTGCGAAGACCAACAGCTAATTCATTTCATGAAGTACAGAGTAACCGAGTCGTTCACAAAATTTATGCGCGCTGATTACATTCGTAATGTATTCACGCTAATGGCAGGAACCGTAATTGGTCAAGCTTTAGTTTTTGTGTTAGCTCCGTTTATCACTCGTCTTTTTACTCCGGAAGATTTTACACTTCTTGAACAATACACCATGATTGTGACGGTGCTTTCTGTGGTGGTAACAGGAAAGTATGAGTTCGCGATTATGCATCCGAAAGATCAGAACGATGCGCGACATATTGTAGGACTTGCTTTGAAGGTAGCCTTTTACTCTTGCGTCGTGCTCTCTGTGTTTGTCTTGTTTTTCGCGCATGATGTATCCTATTGGTTAATGAATGAACCCATTGCTATTTATCTGTGGACCATTCCGATTGTTTTATTCTTCACCGCAGTCTTTAACGTTTTCAATTATTGGTTTTCTCGATTGAAACAATACCGTGTAGCTGCGAATTCAAAGGTGCTTTCAGCGGTGTCTTCTGAACCGATAAAAATTGCTACGGGCTTCGGCGGTTGGAATGCTTCAGGTTTGGTTTTTTCTACAGTCATAGGGTCAATTGTAGCAGGAGCTTATGCCTTCTGGAAATTTTTGAAGTCGGAACCCGAAGGTTTGAAAAACCTTTCTAACGAACGCATGAAAGCGTTAGCTGCGTTGCATAAGGATTACCCCATGTTTAGTATTTGGGGAAGTGTGTTGAATCGCTTAGCGCAATGGGCGCATGTTGGTATATTCACGTTGTATTACGGATTGGTGGCAGTTGGATTCATGGCGTTGTGTAGAAGGATTTTTATGGCCCCTTTGAATGTTGTAAGCAATTCATATTCGCAAGTTTTCTTCCAACGCATTTCTGAAATTGAAGATCCAAAGGAATTGCGTGCGCTGTATTACAAAGTGCTTTTTCGTTTTTTAATTGCAGCTGCTGGAATGATTTTCATTGTGCAAATGCTTCCGGGAAACACTATGGGATTTATTTTCGGTGAGGCCTGGGGAAATTCATTCATGTATTTGAAGTATTTGATTTATTGGTTCGCATTGAACTTCGTTACTTCTTCATTGGCCTTCATTACTTACAGAATTAATATGCAGCGCGTGGGATTGTTTTTAGATGCGTTGCACTTTGTTTTGGCCATTGTTGCTGTATACCTAGCCCATAGCTGGGGAATGAATGAATTGGAAGCGACAAAGTTTTTGGTGATTTCAAAGGTGATTTATTTTTCATTTAACATTCTCGTGGTGCTGTTTTATTTGGAACGCTACGCACGAAAGAATCACGAGCAAGCATGAAAGTAATTTCACTACTCGTTACGAATTTTAAAAACGACAATCGCGTCTATCGCATGGCGAAGAGTCTTTCGCTTCACGGATTTCCAACCACTGTAGTGGCTTGGAAAAAGGGAGATGTTGCCGAGAAAGAGAATTTTAACGGTGTTGAAGTTGAACGCGTAGTGGTTTCTTCAGATAAATGGAGGCGATTGAATTTAATTATAGGAGCTATTCAATATTTTGAGTTTGCCTTTCGTGTTGTATCGAGATACCGTAAAGTAGATGCGTGGCATTGCAACGACTACGAAGCTTTTGTAATCGGTGTTTTTGCGAAGATGACTCGACCGAAATTGAAATTGATTTACGACTGTCACGAGCTTGAATCGCATCGAAACGGAAAGGGTGCCTTCATGCGCTTCGCTATTCGAACACTCGAGAAGTTGTTTATTCCTTGGACTGAATTGGTCATTACCGTGAGTCCTTCCATTCAAGAATTTTATAAAAAGAGATACAATTTATCGCATGTTGCATTGGTTCGAAATCTTCCAAATGAAATGCAGATTTCCCACTCGAACGTCTTGCGCGAAAAGCTTAGTTTGAAGAACGGTCAGAAAGTTTTTCTTTATCAAGGAATGTTAGGAAAGGGCAGAGGAATTGAAGTTTTATTGAACGCTTTTGAAGCAAGAAAAACAACGGATGCAGTAATCGTATTCATGGGATTTGGTGCTTTGAAGGAGCAGATTGAAAGTTATGCTTCACGCAATGAAAACATATTTTTTGTACCAGCTGTTTCTTACGCCGAGATTCCATTGTATACGGGAAGCGCAGATGTGGGCGTGAATTCGGTAGAGCCAACATGCTTGAGTTATGAGTATTCGCTTCCGAATAAATTGTTCGAGTACATTCAGTCTGAAATTCCAGTCCTAACCAATCCGCTTCCAGACTGTGCTGCTTTGGTGACTGAATTTAAAGTTGGGAAGGTAATTCCTGATTGGAATGCAGACGCCATTAATGAAGTTGTTAATGATGTGTTGAAGGAAGACTTAAGCGTTTATCAATCATATTTGAAGTCGGCCAAGAAAATTTTGAATTGGGAAGTTGAAGAACAAGTCTTAATTTCAGCATATAAATCAATTCCAGATGCAAGTAGTCATTGAGTCTTCTTCAGCAGCTATTGCCCAATGGGAGAAAAAGGGGTTTCCCGTTTTCCTGCGAGAAGCTTATGGCAGCGAATTGATGCTGCTAAAGTTCATGGAAGATGCAGAGGTGATTGCCGTGATGTGGGTTTGGGAATCTGGAAAAAAGCTGTTGAACAGTCTCATTACTCCGCCTTTCTCTCCGAATTGTTGGTTAACATTTTTAACGGATTACGATAAACCTGCTACCAAACGCGCAAAGGAAAAAGAATTACAAAAGGCCTTGCTTTCTTTTGTTGGAAAAGGAAAGTGGGGGTATTGGAAATTTGATTTTCCGGTTGATTACACCGATTTTCAGGAAGCAATTTGGAAGGGCACCCTTCCAAAAACGAAATATACCTACCGCATTTTAGACATTAGGAATTGGGAAGACCAGATTGATTCAAAGCTTCGAAATAAGCTCAAGCGCTTTGCCGACTTTTCATTTGAGGCACGTCCGTTTGCTCAAAATGAGATGAGACAATTCATGGCTTCGAGCGCTGCCAAGGGAGTCGCTCATGAGCAGTTGTTGTTGAAGTTTAATGCAATGGATACCTCTTCGGCATTTACTGTTATAGCTGAAGGTGGACAGTATCAGGCGTTCTGTGCAATTGTAGACAGGGTGTGTTATTATTTGGTTTCGAGTAATGCGAAGAACGACAATGCCCTTTCGGCATGTGGTGTAAAGTTTTGTATTGAAGAAAGTATTAGAAGAGGTTGTACTTCTTTTGATTTCGAGGGATCTATGATTCCTGAGATTGAAGTGTTTTTTAGATCATTCGGAGGTGACCTGCTTCCTTATTTTTCAATTGAAGGTGGAAGGGGAGTTGTTTATTCGCTCCGCAAATTGCTCAAATAAAAAAGCCATCCGAAGATGGCTTTTCTTTCAATATGGTGAAGTATTAATTCGCATATTGCGAGTATGTCACTTGATATTCTTTGTCGTCCATGAACCATTCTTTTCCAAGATCCAACCAAATCTTAGCTTCAGCTGCATTTCCTTCCGTGTAAACTTTTTCAGCGTACGCAATGATGGCATTTCTAAGTAAGTCTTTCTGTCCTTTTACTTCAACAGAACATGTTTTGTCGGTAAGAAGTTTTTTTGCATTAGCAAGCGCTGTATCTGATTCTTTTTTCTGCTTGTTCATTTGATATGAGATAGCCATCATAATCCATGCGCCAGCATCGTGGGTATCCCAATCGGCCAAATAATCGTAATAGGTTTTACTCTGTGAATATTTTTTGTTATCCATGCTCAACTCTGCTTCTGAGGTGGCTTTGTTTCTTAACTCAGTGAAATAATCTTCGTGCTCTGCATAAAATTTTCTTTCCTTGTCTTTCACAACATATTTTGTTGCGTACTTAAAACAATCTTTCGCTGCCGTAGGATATTTTTCCTTGAATTCATCGCGCTTTGACATTTCAAAATAACATCTACTCATAAATAGATATGGTAGCGCGTGCTTTTTTGATTTGTCGCTGAGTGTGTATTTTTCTGCTTTATAGAGGCATTTTTCGAATTTCTCATCAACAAACAACGCCAATAAATCTGGGTAGGTGTCTTGCTCTTGAGCAATGATGTTTATGGAGCCTAAGAGAAAGAAGGCTAAAAGTAATTTTTTCATAATGTTTTTTTTTGGTCATGCCAAATACAATGCCCAAGATACGAAGAGAATGAATAACTGTCAAATCGAATTGCGAAATTGGTTTTGAAAAGGAAATTTGTGGTCAAACCTTGTAAGAAAAAAAACGTTACTGCACTATCTTCGCGCCTATTCGAATTGAAAATCATGAAGTTGAAGAATATCTTTTTTGCATTGGCACTAATAGCTGGACTTTCAGTTCAAGCTCAAGATTGCACAATACGTGGATTTGTGAAAAGTAAAGAGAAGGGAGAGCCCATCTTAATGGCTTTAGTTGCTTTAGAAGGAACCACTGTTGGTACGAATACCGATGAAAATGGATACTTCAGCTTAACCAAGCTTCAACCGGGTACCTATTACCTTTTTGTTAAGGTGATAAACTATAATGAATACAGAGACACCATTACAGTGAAACAAGGTCAACTGGTTTCGACGAATGTTTTACTCGAGTCGGGTTCGAACATGATGGGTGTTTTGGAGATTAACGATCAACGTTCAGAGCAGATAAACAACGTAAACATTTCATCAGAAACATTACGTCCGAAAGATTTTAAGCGAGTTCCTTCGTTTGGTGGACAGACAGATATTGTTCAAGTATTAACTACTCTTCCTGGATTCATTTCTACGGGTGACCAAGGTGGACAGGTGTTCGTTCGTGGAGGTAGTCCCGTTCAAAACAAAGTGGTTTTAGACGGAATGATTGTTTACAATCCGTTCCACAGTATTGGTTTGTTCTCGGTATTTGATACAGATATTATTTCGAATGCCGATGTTTACACGGGTGGTTTTGGAGCACAATTCGGAGGGAGAATTTCTTCGGTTATTGATATCACAACTCGTGATGGAAATAAAAAAGGTCACGATGGTAAAATTGGTTTCAGTCCGTTCGGCGGAAAGATTCAATTGGAAGGTCCATTAAAGAAACTTTCTAAAAACGGAAGTGGAATTTCTTACATCGTAAGTGCGAAGAATAGTTACTTAGATAAGACTTCACCAAAGGTATATCCGTTTGTGAACGATGGTAATGGATTGCCTTTTGCCTATACAGACTTGTATGGAAAATTGTCTTTTGGTGGATCGAACGGAAGCAAGTTCAATTTGTTCGGTTTCTCATTTGACGATAAGGTAACCAAGTATCAAGCGCTCTCTAACTTAAATTGGAAGAACGTGGGTGCAGGTGGAAATTTCGTAGTAGTGCCAACCAGTTCTCCAGTATTAATCAATGGAAATTTTGCTTGGAGCAAGTATAACATTCTATTGCAAGAAGAAACGGTTCCCGATCGTAAGAGCGGAATAACGTCTTTCAATTTCGGTCTAGATTTTAACTACAGCGTAGGAAAAGATGCAATAAAGTATGGTGTAGAGGTGGTTGGTTTTGCTACTAATTTCAATACGTTTAATCCACTCGGAGTGCGTATAGATGTAGAGCAGAACACCACAGAGTTGAACGGTTTTATTTCCTATAAAATTAACAGAAAGAAAATCATTGTTGAGCCGGGATTCCGCATGCAATATTACAGCTCGCTTTCTGCTGTTTCACCGGAACCTCGAATTGGTATGAAGTACAAGATGTCTGAGCGTTTGCGCTTAAAGACAGCTGCAGGGCTTTACTCCCAAAACTTAATGGCAACAAACAGCGATAGAGATATTGTGAATTTATTCTATGGATTCTTGGCGAGTCCAGATGAAATTCAGAATACCATGACCACGCCTGATGGCGAGACAATAGATATTTCAAACTCGCTTCAAAAGGCTTCGCATTTGGTTGCTGGATTTGAGTTCGATATTACAGAGGAGTTGAATTTGAATGTTGAAGGTTATTACCGCAACTTCAAGCAAGTAACCAACACCAATAGAAATAAGATTTTCCCGGACGATGCAGACAATCAAGACAAGCCAGAGTTGTTGCGTAAGGATTTCATTTTGGAAAGTGGATTTGCTAAGGGTATAGACGTAGTTTTAAAGTATGCTACCAAGCATTCAAACATCAATGTGGTTTATTCGATTATGAATGTTGATCGTTGGGATGGATTGCGTTGGTATGATCCTGTATTTGATCGCAGACACAACGTGAACGTTGTTGCATCACATTCTTGGGGTAAGAACGACAGTTGGGAAGTAAGTGCGCGTTGGAACTTGGGTAGCGGACTTCCATTTACACAGACACAAGGCGGATATGAGCCACCGACATTGAGCGGAGGAATTTCAACCGATTACATTTACACGAATTCGAATACACTCGGTATTCAATACGCTCCTTTGAATGAAGGAAGATTGCCTTGGTACCACAGAATGGATGCGAACATTCGTAAGACATACAAATGGGAGAAGTCTACGTTGGAGTTGAACTTCGGTTTAACGAATGCCTACAACAGAGCGAACGTTTTTTACATAGACCGTGTAACTTCAAAGCGTGTAGATCAGTTGCCAATGCTTCCGTCTATCGGACTTGAGATGTCGTTCTAGTCGTTCCGTTTTCCAACTAAATAAACCCCTGCGAAAATGAGCAGGGCGAAAAGAATTTTCTCAACCGTAATGCTTGCGGTGTGATCTTGGTTTCCTATTCCCGCAAACAAAAATGCAAACACTCCAGCCAATAAAGGCTGAAGGTAAATGTATGCGCTTGTAACTGTTGGAGATACTTTGCTTAGCGCATAGATGTTCAGTAAATAGGTGAGGAAGGTTACCGCAACAATGATAAATGCGAGACTCATCCAATGCAACGGTGTGAGTGTATCCCATGCAATAGCGCTTGCGTCTGAATAACCGATTGGTAAAATGAAAATCAATCCGCAAGCGAAAACCCATGTGATGGCTGTAATGGGTTTGTACTTTTTCATGAGTCGAGGCGCAGTGGTTAAATACAAACCGTAGGAAAGGGAGTTAATCAAAATGTAAAGGTCCCCTTTCAGATAGTCGGCGCTCGCTTCGAAGGGTGCGCGCAGAAGGATAATTCCCAAGGCACCAATTGACCCAAGTAGAATTCCTGATGCGGTCATGAGTGAAGGCCACTTCCTTTTTCCAACAAAATAAAGTATGGCTACCAAAATGGGATTGGTGCACATGATAATGGAGGCATTTACAGGAGTAGTGAGCGAAAGCCCATTGAAGAAAAACAATTGGTTGGTGGCTACGCCAGTTAACCCGCAAAAAAGGAAAAGTGGAATGTCGCGCAATTTAGGAATCTCCAAAAACTTGAATGAAACCAAAAAGAAGAGCGCCAATGCACCTGATACACGAAGAACAATAAATGCATTGGGACCAATGGGATTGGGCATGACCCATTTCGCAATGAGATAGTTCGCGCTATAAATGAGCGCAACAGCGAGCAAGGCTAGATGAGCACCAACATTCTTATTATTTGCCACGGGGCAAAATTATTTCTTTTGAAGAAAAGCTTTCGCTGCTGCTACAACTTTCGGTGCGTTTCCAATAAAGATTTGATCGTTGAAGATTAAAACTGGACGCTTCAGGAAAGTGTATTCTTTCAAGATGTATTTTTTGTATTCTTTTTCGGAAAGAGTCTTTTCATTCAAACCGAGTTCACGGTATTTCAAAGCGCGACGGCTGAAAAGCGCTTCGTAGCTTCCAGCTAAGGCGTGCATTTCAGTGAGCTGTTCTTCCGTAATGGATGCTGTTTTAATGTCTTGAAGCTCGGTTCCTTTAGGAAGCGGACTTAATTCATTAATGATATTCTGACAAGTGCCACAGTTGGCAAGGTGGTATATTTTTTTCATGTTGAAGGAGAAAAGCAAGTTGTGATTTATGCGGCGAAATTACACCGCTTAAGTGTGTAACAAATTACATTTTCGAAATAAAGTTTTCAATAGCTTTTGGGAAGTGCACTATCTCGAGCGCGCGCACTTTGGCTTCTATTTCTGAAGCAGAGCAATCTTCAACATTCGCTTTGGCTTGGAAGAGAATTTCGCCTTTGTCGAATTCTTCGTTCACTAAGTGAACGGTTATTCCGCTTTCTTTTTCTTTTGCTTCATACACTGCTTCGTGCACGAAATGACCGTACATACCCTTGCCTCCGAATTTGGGAAGAAGGGCAGGGTGAATGTTGATGATTCTATTTTCGAATGCCTGAACAAGATTAGAAGGAACTAGCCACAGAAAGCCAGCAAGAATAACCAAATCGATTTTTCTATGTTGAAGTTCTTGAACGAATTGGTCCGATGTTTTGAAATTCTCTTTGGTAAGAAGCATCGAATCGATGTTATTGTCTTGAGCAATTTTGAAAACTCCCGCTTGTGCGTTGTTGCAAGCAATAATTGAAATTTGAACGGAAGTGTTTTTGAAATGTTGAATGATGTTCGCGGCGTTGCTACCTGCACCTGACGCTAAAATGGCAATGTTCATGAATTCGAATTCGAAAGAGTGAGTTGTTTTAATTCTTTTTGAACGAGATAAGTCAATCGAGGCTGCATGTTCTAATTTGCTGGCCAATTTGCACAGCGTCTTGACCTGCGATATTCTCTTTTTTGGAAATGCGGATGGGTGTTTTCTCAAAATGAATGGCCGTAGCAGATGCCGAGTTTTCGAACATCTCATTTCCTTGTATTTCACCTGAAGTGCTTATAAGAACGATATCAGCCTTTGGATAAGCCGTGTGAAGTTTCTCGTAATAATTACAATTGGGAATAATATCAATTCCTGCAAAGACTAGAACCAATTGAGCATCGCTAAGCTGAATGTTATTTATATTCCAGTCCTGCGTGACTGTCCATTGTATTTGCTCTGTTTTCATAGTTCTACGCCTAAAAGGTGTTCGAATATACGAATTAATGAGCAGGTGCAGAATTGACTTCGGTCATGGGCCGAACTGACAAGTGATTTCTGCTATCTTTACACTCGAATTTTAGAAAACAATAGCCTCGTTATTTATGTCAATTTCAGTAAGTCAGGTAGTCAAAATGTTTGGTTCGCAAACGGCCTTAAATGGCGTTTCATTCGAAGCAAAGAAAGGAGAGGTTATTGGCTTCTTAGGTCCGAACGGTGCAGGTAAGAGCACAATGATGAAGATTATCACGGGCTATATTCCGTCTATGTCTGGAAAGGTTTCTGTGTGTGGTTTTGATGTGAATGAAAAGCCTTTAGAAGTGAAGAGACGCGTTGGTTATCTGCCAGAGCACAATCCCTTGTACACAGACATGTACGTGCGTGAGTATTTGACTTTTGCGGGAAGTCTTCATGGAGTAAAGAATTTGAAGAGTAGAGTGGAAGAGGTTATTACATTGGTAGGTCTAACGCCTGAAGCGCACAAACCCATTCAACAATTATCGAAAGGATATCGTCAGCGTGTTGGGTTGGCCCAAGCTATCATTCACGATCCAGAAGTGCTCATTCTCGATGAGCCAACGAGCGGTTTAGATCCGAATCAGATTGCAGACATTCGCGAGATTATTATTCAAATGGGGAAGGAAAAAACTGTTTTGCTCTCCACGCACATCATGCAAGAAGTGGAAGCGATGTGTTCGCGAGTGGTTATTATTAGTAAAGGAAACGTTGTAGCGAATGCGCCTGTTAATGAGTTAACGGCTTCAGATCAGAAATTAGAACAAGTATTTAAAGAGTTGACAACGAAATGATGGTTGCGAGTTTAGGTGGAGTTTTAAAAACCATTCTCTGGATTTTTATTATTTCCGGAATAATTCGATTTGTGGTTCGGTTAACCGCGAATTATGCCGTGAATAAAGTGAATGAAGAGGTGAACAAGAATAAAAGAAGAGAGAGCGAAACTCAATTTGGAAAAAAGCAGACAACTGGACACAAAACGCCAGACAGCGAATACGTAGATTTTGTAGAAATAAAAGATCAAGAATAACATGAATAAGTTTTTGAAATTGTCTTGGCCACACGCAGTGGCAATCCTCTCACTCGTGATTTTAGCGAGTGTTTATTTTTCACCGCTTTGGCAAGGTTACGATTTGAATCAACCCGATATTGTTCAGTGGAGAGGTATGTCGCAAGAGCTTTCGAACTACCGCGAATTGCACAACGAAGAAGCCCTGTGGTCAAACTCCATGTTCGGAGGAATGCCGGCATATCAAGTTTCAACCGAACACAGCGCGAACTTACTCCGTCCAATTTTACTAACCCTTCGCCTAGGTTTACCTGGAGCAATTGGAACCTTGTTCTTGTGCTTCTTGGGTTATTACATTCTTGGTTTGTGCCTTCGCCTGGGCCCATGGTACAGCCTGGTTGGTGCAGTCGCATTCGGATTTGCAACCATTAACATTTTATACCTCGGCGCCGGACACACTGGTAAGGTAACATCAATTGCATTCTTAGCTCCGGCACTCGGCGGATTCATTCTGGCTTTCAGGGGAAGGGCCTATTTGGGTGGAGCAATCTTTATGCTTTTCTTGGGATTAAACATTGCTGCGAATCACCTTCAAATGACCTACTATTTGGCGTTCTTGCTTATTGCTGTTGCTCTAGGAGAATCAATTCGTTTGGTCTTAGCAAAACAATTCAAAGCGTTGGGTATGTCATTGGCCGTGTTGGCGGTTGCCAGCGTTGTTGCGGTACTTCCAAGTGCGAGTAACTTAATGACTACCTACGAGTATAGTAAATACACTACGCGGGGAAGTTCAGACCTTACCCTTAAACCGAAAGAAAGTTCTAACATTGAACAAGAAGGTCTGAGTGGTTCTTACATTCTCGATTACAACTTCGCTTCTGGTGAACAATGGTCGTTGTTAATCCCGAATGCAAAAGGTGGCGCTTCTGCTGCAATTG
>JBILTL010000066.1:0-11406 GCA_044371535.1 Flavobacteriales bacterium
CAGCCCATGCCGTAACCATTCGCATGTCGAGAAGGCATATTCTCGCGCTGCCACTTGCTCACCGGCTTGTTAATGTTGTACTCCCACATTTCATAGGTGCGCTTTTCGTCCCAGTATTTCTTTCCGCCTAGAGTTCCTTTGTTCAACTGCAACATCATCCATTGGCTCAGTTCATTCACACAGGCGTTAATGCTTCCTGCAGGACCAATGTTGTCCCAATTCACATATGGAATGGGAATGTTCTTGCCCTTCACGGTGTTATGCGGAGAAGCAATATCGGCGCCAGGCTGAAACGCCGTGATCGACGTGTTCGCGTTCTTCATTCCCAACGGAATAAAAAATTCATTCTTTACAAATTCGTCCCAATTTTTTCCTGTTACCCTTTTAACGATTTGTCCTGCCGCCAAGAATGCAATATTGCTGTAACCATAGGTTGTGCGAAATCCGTACTTCGGTTCCACGAACTGCCATCTGCGTAGAATTTCACTTCGAGAATGATTTGTTCCGTACCAGATTAAATCTCCAGCGAAAGTTTCAAATCCTTGTCTGTGCGAAAGCAAATCACGCACCGTCAAATTCGCCGAAACATACGGATCGTATAATTTTAATTCTGGAAGAAAATCCTGAACCTTATCGTCCCAATTCAACAATCCGCGATCGACACAAATAGCCAAAGCCGCACTGGTGAAGGCTTTCGAGTTACTTGCTATCGCGAAGGAACTGTTTTCAGTCACAGGTTCTTTCGTCGCAGCATCCTTCAAACCGAATCCTTTCGATAAAATAATTTTGTTGTTGTAAACGATGGCAATGGCTCCGCCGGGAACGTTGTACTTCACCAAACCCTCGTTCATCTTGGTTTCCAAAGTAGTGAGTTGCGTTGCGAAAGGCTTCGCGTTTTTCTTCTGAGCCGATGCGTTCAGCACGAAGGCAATCGCTATAAATGAAAGGAATATTTTTTTCATGTTGAATGTTATCTGAATCTAACTTCTGTTGCGCCGTGTCCGTATTTCTGATAATTCCCATCTAGGAATTCGCATTGTGGATAGTAGCTTTTAATGAATGAACGAATCTCGGCGCGCAAGACTCCCTGACCCACTCCGTGAATGAAGATCACCTTCTTCACTTTCTTCTTTTCAGCAATGGCCAGCATACGCTCGAAGTGTTCCATTTGAATGGTAACAATTTCGCCATTCGTCATACGCTCGTAATTGTCGAGCAATTCATGAATATGCAAATCCACTTCGAACAAATCTGCGTTGTGCGGAAAGTCGTTCGCCGCGCGTTCCTTGTATCTGTTCTTGAAATCTTTCGATGCCGCCTTCACCGCGTGCGAGTCCATATTGCGGTCAAGCATCTCGCGCGTGTTCGGCTCAACTTGATTGTATTGCGAAAACTCGTGTTTTGAATTTTCAATTTTCACCAACTCTCGCAGCGGATGCTCAAAAGCAAACCCACTACTGTCTTCAACCAAAGCAGAATCGTTGTCAGAAAAACTAACAATAAAGCCTTCACCCTCATCATTCAAAAAACGAACAAAATCGCCAACTTTAAACTTGCCTTCCATACCGCTAAGTTAAAACTGTATTGTCAATATCTTTAATTAAAGCGCGACCTAGGGCAAAAAATGTAATTTTAATTTGTCACCTTACCAACAAGTGCCTGATGGTTTTTTCTAGTTTAATTTTTATTTATTTCTTTTTACCCCTTTCACTCGCTGCCTATTTTTTAATACCGAACATGAAGGGGAAGAATTTCATTCTTCTCATGTTCTCCCTGCTCTTCTATGCCTGGGGTGAACCCATTTGGATAACACTTCTGTTGTTCTCGAGCATTGTCAACTACTACATGGCTCTACACATCAGCGATCACAGGGGAAGTACGAACTCGAAGTTTGCATTATTGATTTCAATCTGCATCAATATCGGACTCTTGATGACCTTTAAATATGCAGACTTCTTTGTAGACAACACCAATTGGCTATTGGGAACATCATTCACCAAACCGGGAATAACCCTTCCGTTGGGAATTTCTTTCTACACTTTTCTTTCTCTTTCCTATACCCTTGACGTTCACAGAGGACACATTCAAGTTCAGCGGAGTTTCTTGAATTTCATGGTCTATGTTACTATGTTTCCTCATTTGGTTGCCGGACCCATTGTTCGGTATTCTGAAATTCAAGACACGATCAACAATAGGAAATCGACATGGAACGATGCTTGGATTGGAATAAACCGATTCTGCTTTGGCTTGTTTAAAAAGGTGGTCATTGCAAATACGGCAAGTATTCTGGTTGAAAAATACCTCGACGTGCAGTTTATGAATCTCTCTTCACCAGAAGCCTGGTTCGGAATCACGCTGTTCTCGATTCAGATATACTTCGATTTTTCAGGATACTCAGATATGGCAATTGGACTGGGAAGAATTTTCGGATTTCATTTTCTTGAGAATTTCAGACATCCTTATGCCGCGACATCGGTGGGCGACTTCTACAAAAGATGGCACATGTCACTTGGGAGATTTTTCCGCGACTATGTGTACATTCCGTTGGGTGGAAATAGAAAGTTCCAGTTGCGAAACATTTTCATTGTTTGGTTACTGACTGGATTTTGGCACGGCGCCAGTTGGAACTTTGTTCTCTGGGGAGCCTTCTTCGGTTGTTGTATGATTCTGGAAAAACTTCTTGAACGTTTTCTTAAAGTCACTCCTCGATTTTTCAAACACAGTTACACGCTTATACTCATTGTATTTAGCCGCGCAATCTTTTACTACGTCGATTTCGAAAAGCTTAAAACATTTGTAAAAACGCTCTTCTCATCTGAATATCCCGTTTCAATTAATTTGAAAAACGACCTGCTTGGATACGCTTTCTTTTTCATTACAGTTATTATTCTTTGCATCCCTTGGGATGAAATTTTCAATGAAGAAAGTAGAGTACGCAGACAAGCGAATAAATTCTATTTTTTCGGAGCACCCGTAATCAATATCATCTTGTTGCTTCTCGGCACCGTGCTTTTGATAGACGACACTTACAATCCGTTCATTTATTTCAGGTTTTAATATGTTTCAAAAAATTAGCATCCTCGTTCAAGCACTTGTCTTGATTGGAATAAGCACGACCTTTTTCTTTTCAGAGAAAAAACTTATCTCGGAATCAGAGAAGCGCTCACTCGCACAATGGCCAGAGCTTAACGACTCTACCTATTTCAGTGGCGCCTATTTCAAAGGAATAAGTGAATACATCAATGACCAGTTCCCAGAACGCGACTGGTTGCTCGAGTTAAGTAACACCATCCGTTTCAACATGGGTATTCACCAAGAAGATGAAATTAGAATGGTCGTTGTTGCGGGACAAATGGAACAGAACAACCCAGTTGCCAACGCGGACAGTGTATATGCTTCCACCGACGATTTCAACGCAGCCTATTCTGGAGGCATGCTTATCGTGAACGGCGCTGCCTACACCATGAACAGTGGCTCTGTGAGTGTAGCTCCTATTTTCGCTCAAATGGTTAACGACTATGCAAATACGCTCGGGCCAAATGTCACTGTTTATTCGGCTGTTGCTCCGCTATCGAGCGCATTTATTCCATCTAAACAATACGACTATCTGAACACCAAAAACGCGCAAACGCTCTATGCGATTCGAGACAATCTTCAACCTGGAGTAAAGTTCGCAGATGTGTTCGCGGAAATGAATGCCTACCGCAATGAAAAACTATTCTTCGGAACAGATCATCACTGGACAGCCTATGGCGCCTATCATGCATACGTTGCATTCTGTAAAGCGGCCGGATTAAACCCCGCTAAACTCTCAGACATGGAGCATGAAATCAGAGGGCCTTTCCTTGGTTCGCTTTACGATTTAACGCGAGATGTTAGCGTGAAAGAGCATCCAGACACACTTGAGTTATTCAAACCTCGAGTAACAACGGAGCTGGTTTACTACGGTACTACTGGATTTGACAAGCCCGTAAAATGTTCGCTCTTCAGCATGGCTAGAGGTTACCCAAGCTTCATTTCAGGCGATCATCCTTTAGAAAAAATAACTACGAGTGTTAAAAATGGAAGACGCGCATGCGTGGTAAAAAACTCCATGGGTAATGCCTTCTGTGTGTATTTAGTTAATCACTACGAGGAAATATATATTGTAGATTTCCGTTATTCGAAGCACAATTTGGTAAGCCTCATTCGTGATAAGCAAGTGAATGATTTGATTTTCGGAATGGGCATGTATGGGGCCATGAGCAAAGGAACCATAAATATGATGCGAAATTTAGGACTCAAGAAAAGTTCAACGAAATCAACTACCTCGGCGACTAAACAATAGCTAATCTGAAGCAATCCAACTAAAATGAAACACAGAATGAAAAAGCTTTTAATATCCGGGATTCTTGCATTCTGCGTATCGGCATATTCTTATGGACAGACGTTTACAGAATCCATACAGCTGCTTGGTATTGACACTTCATACTCATTCATTCAGTATCCTTCGCGTGATGCTGCCCTTTTGTTCCAGAAGAACATGAACAAAGCGCTGCATGGCGGAAGAACTGTAATCTATCACTACGGAGCAAGTCATATTCAATCTGAAATTGTAACAACACAAGCGAGCTCTTTTTTAAAGAATAAATTCGGAAATGCCGGACCTGGATTTTTGTTTCCTTTTACTGCAGCGAACACCTACAATTCCATCAACAGCAAGACTTCTCATACGGGAAAATGGACTTACGCAAAGAGCTTCCAACTCCCTCCGAAAATCCCCCTAGGGCTGAGAGGAATGACCGTTAGCACGCAAGACACTTCGGCTTCGTTCACCATAAACTTGAACAACCCCTTTCCTAGTGAGAAATATGCGCTTCAATTGTTTCTTGAATTGAATCAGCTGACACCTGAACTTCAAGTATGTATAAACGATGACCAATGCATTTATTTCAATCGCGATTCCATAAACAACCACATGGGAGAAACCTTCTTACCTATTCGGTTTGAAGGTGAAATTCGTTCCGTTGAAGTGGATTGGGAAGGACCTTACGAAGTTGGACAAACGTTTACCTGCTACGGAATAAATGTTGAGCATGAAAGCAGAAAAGGACTTTTGTATGAATCGTTCGGTGTGGGCGCATCTGCCTTTCAGTCGGTGCTTTCCATTTCAAAATTAGAAGATCAAGCTCCGCAGTTACTTCCAGATATTGTGATCATTGATTTTGGAACGAATAACATTCTCTATACAAATACGATGGACAATAACATTCCTTCGTACGCCAAACAAACCGTAGCTAAATTCAAAGCCATCAATCCGCACGTATCAATCATCTTCACTTCCATGCAAGATTTGTATAAAAATGGAAGATACATAGACGCAGGAATCACCTTCAATCAAGTTCTAGATTCCATGGCAGCAGCGACGAATTCGTTGTATTGGAATTTCTATGATCTGTCTGGTGGTTTTATGAAGATTCGCTATTGGAATGAGCAGGGTTATGCCCAGAAAGATTTTATTCATCTCACCAAAAAAGGCTACGAACTAAAGGGCTACTTGCTCTACAAAAGTTTTGAAAACACACTTAAACTTATCTCTGAAAATCCCGGAAAGGAATCCTTCCGCTTGGATGTTAAGCCCTACACAGAGCTTCTAAATAAAAAGCCAGAACCAAAACCGGAAGAGCCAAAGCCGAAGCCAAAAGAAAACACGCCACCGGCATCGACCAAGAAGATGTACACGGTGAAAAAAGGTGATACCCTTTCCAGCATTGCGCAAAAAAATAAAACAACGGTTTCGAAACTGAAGAAATTAAACAACCTTAAATCAGACAAATTAAAAGTTGGACAAAAACTGAAATTAAAATAACAAGATGAACAGATTAAAATCACTCGATCCACCGCACAAAGGGCTAAGAAATGCATTAGGGAAAATAACCCTCTTAGCAGGAAAAACAGATTACACTTCGAAAGCGAGTGTAGCGAAATTGCACGCTTTAGGTAATGAAGTCTTTGCATTGTTGAAAGATCACACCCAAACAGAAAACAAGTACATTCTTGCTCCATTGGAAAAAAGAAATCCCGGATTTACCGAGGATTACATGACTGATCACGGTGAGATAGATAATTTAGAGCAGAGCTTGCTTGATCGTCTAATGGCATTTAACGGTGAGCAAAGCAACGACGAAGGACATCAGTTTTATTTAGACCTGTGCGATTTTCAGTCGGCATACCTCGAACACATCGATGTAGAAGATGTTGAATTGGAAGAAGAAATGCAAAAGCATTTTACGGACGAAGAGTTAATGGGACATCAGATTGAAATTATGCAAGCCATGAGTTTCGACATGTTGTTGCTTTGGTTCAAATACATTGTCCCAGCGAGAAGGCCAGATGAGAATGCACAAGTGTTAACCGGATTCAAATCAGCAGCACCTGAAGAGGCCTATGCGGCAGTCTTAAATACAATTAGACAGGAAATTAGTGAGAACGAACTTAATGAGATACTTTCGCTTGTAAACTAAACAGGCATGGAACGTCGGGATTTTTTGAGCAAACTAGGAATGGCTACGGTCACCTACACGCTCGTTTCTAGCAAAGTCTTCGGCGAGTCTGACTCATTTCGTTTCGAAAAAATCGAAGTCCCTTCTCCTCTTGTTGGAGAGGACCTATTCCAATACATTCAGCGTCAAAAGGGAAGTTTCGACCTTACCCTTTACCGCCAATTGTTGGGCGCTGCGAATGAATTCAAAGAAGGCGATGAGATTGCAGGCATTTCCGCTGCAAGCGATGAAGATCGCTTGAAGGCGCGAATGCTTCTTGCTGAAACATCGTTAGACGATATTCGCAAGCATTCTGTTTTCACTGACGAGCAATCGGAATTCATTGAACAATCGACACGATCTTTTCAAGATTCAGAAAAAGGTAAGTCTATTGGCAAGTTACGAATGAGAGAGTTTAAAGAACTCCTCTTAACTTCTTCCGAAGCAGAGATTCAGGCACTCCTGCCCTATTTAACAAGCGACATCATTGCGTGCGTTGTGAAGCTCATGTCGAACAAGGAACTCATAGACATTAGCAGTAAAATTTTCCATCCACTTCCCGGAACTCAAATGGGATCTAAGGGATACATGAGTGCGCGTGTTCAACCTAATTCTCCTACCGATAACATTGAAGACATTGTTTGGCAGGTCTTCGACGCTTGGAGCTATAGCGTTGGTGATTTGGTTTTGGGAAACAATCCTGTTTCAAGCAATCCGGAGTCCGTTGCGAAAATTGAAATGGCGTTGTTCGATTTGCTTACCACCTTCAAATTGGAGAATACGCTTTCACATTCCGTGTTGGCGCACATCGATATTCAAGCCGAAGTAGAAAAGACCTACAACGGTCAGACCGGCATGTGGTTCCAAAGTATAGCAGGTACCGTCAAGGCGAATCAGACCTTCGATGTAACCATTGAAAAACTTAAAAAATACGCTTCACAGCGGAAAGGTAAATTCGGACTCTACGCAGAGACTGGTCAAGGAGCCGATGAAACGAACGGACATGGTGAAGGCTTCGACATGCTTATTCACGAGTCTCGTAAATACGGACTGTGGCGCGGATTAAAACAACAGCTCAACGAAGAGTCTTGGGTACATCTGAATGATGTAGCAGGATTCATTGGTCCGGAAGTATTTCGCACCAAAGAACAATTGGTTCGTTGTTGCTTGGAAGATTTAGTGATGGGAAAATTGCACGGACTCATGATTGGCTTGGACATTTGCACCACGCTGCATATGGATGTCTCGCTCGATGATTTGGATTGGTGTATTGATCAAATCATGCCTGCTAATCCTGGCTATCTAATGGCTCTTCCAACGAAGAACGATCCGATGTTGAGTTACTTAACCACATCGTTCAGTGATCACTTGCGCATTCGTGAGAAGTTCGGTTACAAAATCAATGATGCCATGTGGGCGTTTTTCAAACAAATAGAAATCATTGATGAAAACAACAAGCCTTCTAAACACTTCGGAGATCCTGTGTGGATGTATTATCAATATCGAAAACTGAAAGGCGACTCGCGTTCGGCTGAAGAAATTTATGCTGAAGGACAAGGCTGCATAGCCCGTGTAAGAGAGCGTGGAGTGCCAATTGCCGATGGGTATGGAGCGAATCATTGGGATATGAACCCAGATCTTGAGCAAGAAATTCGTTTGTTGTATGCCGATGCCAAGAAATGTCTCTGGGAAGAAACACCTTCGGATTTTAAGAAATCACTTACTAACGGAATAGCACTAGCCACCCTCTCTTCAGATCGAAAAGATTACATCTACCATCCGCAATCGGGCGAACAACTTTCACGCGACAGTATTTACGCTTTGGAAATATTAAAATCGAAATGGAAGAATCAAACTCCCGAAATTCAGATTGTAATTTCTGACGGTTTAAACGTTTCTTCCATTCTTGATCAAGGACATTTGAAACCTTATGTGGAAGAATTGAATGTATTGTTGAAGGACAAATTCACCTTGAGTAAAAACAATTTATTCATTCAACACGGAAGAGTTCGCGCGGGTTACCGTTGCGGCGAACATCTCTTTGGCGATTCTCTTTCAACAAATAAAAAATGTGTCTTACATATCATTGGTGAACGTCCTGGTACCATGCACCACAACTATTCGGTTTACATTACCGTTGCGAAAGGTTCCGATTGGTTTATTGAAGGAAAAATAGACCACGACGTTACACGAGTAATCTCGGGGATTTCAGACACAGCGCTGCATCCGAAAGAAGCAGCGAAAGAAACACTTCGTATTTTAACTGAACTTTTTTAGAACCTTAACGCCCATCCGGCATTAATTAAAGGGAACGCTTTCCCTTCCTTCAATAAATCTGAATTAACGAGATTCTTGGTGTCAGCATTGTTATAAAGCAATGGCGTTTTCCCTAAAAAAAAACCACCTTCAACAAAGACTACATTCTTCTTTGAAAGATAGAAATCGAAAAACGTTTTGAATTGCAATTCATTGTAACGGACAAAGGTGTTGTTGTCTTCACCGCGGAATGATCTTGTCATGGATCGAAAAGCCAATCCGGCATTCAAGCGTGAAGGAACTATGGAATAGGAAGCCTTAAAGCTCTGTGGCAATGTACCGAAAACGGAAAAACGATCAGTTACTTTCCAATCAACTCCAACTAACGGGACAAAGAAATTTCCAAAGAATTCACGGTTGTAATACAGTCCGAATTTGTATCGAAATTTCTCAGACTCTGTTACCGTGAAAAGTGAGTATACTCCCATTTGAAAAATATCTGAAAATGCAGCACCTAAATCAGCGCCAGCTATTTTCGGAATGATTAATCCCGTGAATTTCACCTTAGGATTCTTCAATTGCACTTGCATGCCCAATGGCATTGTTAAAGAAGAATAAGTGGCAGACAGCGAATCATTCTTCAAATCCAATTTCTCGTAATGCGCCCGCACAAAAAATGTATTTCCATTCTCCAGAACTTTCGGTATGAATGCGTTCACGAAGAGGTCACTTGTTTGGGCTCCATTGGGAACTTGATAAGCTTGTCTATTGAACGAGAAAATATCTATGAAGTACTGCGCCTTACAATCGAATTGCAGGGCAAATAAAACCGATGTAATTACAACTACTTTTTTCATTTGTGAAAAGTACATTTAAATCAGATATCCTATTCTAACATTAAAATAATTATTGTTGAAAACTCATCTTAGAATTTTAACTTTCAATGAACTAAAAAAAATAACTTCGAACATCATTGGTAATCCAATGGGCGAAAACCGAAAAGCCATACGAGTAGGTATACCTTAACTAATTTTTTTATGGACAACAAATTTTTCACCTTCATTAGGCCTTATTTGGGCTACATCGATTCAGGCAAAATGTTTAGACAGCCGATCGGGTATGTTTATTTAGCTCTTGCTATAATAAACGCTTTACTTCCGCTTTATATCTTTTACAAAGCTGCGGACAACAATATCTTCGACGCACCTGCGAAGGTCGTTGTAATATTTCTAGTTCTTTGGTTAATCATTGCCATTGCAGGATGGGTTAGTTTCCAACTGTGGTGGGATAGAAAATCAAAAGTCAACGAGACTTCAAAAGACGGCGATGAATTCGTTGCTATTCCTGTTTATTCTCATTTGGTTCAAACTGTTGGAGAATGGGCTGGAACTTGGTTCGCTGTTGTTGGATTCTTCTTTGGAATTTTCACCGAATTGGTATCAGAGAGCCGAATGATTGGTTCGTATGTGCCGGGTGGATTTTTAAAAGGTGGAGGAATAGAAGGAGCTATCATTGCGGTTATCGCTGGCTACCTCATTATTGTTCTTTCAAGAGCTTCAGCCGAAATGCTTCGTGCAGTTGTTTCAATTGCTAACAATACAAGAAAATAAGTTCAACAGACCAACGAAGAAGGGAACCTCTGGTTCCCTTTTTTCATTCTTCGATTTTAATTTTCTTGAATTGTATATACTGCTTCCTTTTGTTGCCCGCAGATGCTTCTTTATCCTTAATCTCAATGGACTCAGTTACCAAATAGTAATTCTCATACCAATAAGAAACTCCTACACTACTCCAGTCCCTTAATTTTTCTGAGTCCTTTAAATCCCCCTCTTCTTCAACAATAGTCAGCGTTTCAGACTCTGTTATTCCACCATTTTCCAAGAATGCATGTCCAAATCGATTGCTCGAAGCATAGAAAAAATTCAGCTTAGAATCAGCCTGCTGAATTCGAACAAATTTCTTTGGATAATGAGGCTTGTCGAATATATCCAAATTGAAAGCGTAATCTCGAATTTTTTCTAGCTCGGGACTAACCTGAAGGACAACAGCATGCGAATAGGCAAATCCGTCGAAAACGTATACCGTTTGGAAAGTAGGCTTACCGTTTACATAAACCGTGCGATATTCGGTGCGATAGGTTGGATAGAATACTTCTCCCACAACGGTCCACGTGTTTTCATTGAATACAACAGGATGCGTAACCATGTAACATTGTGACTCGAAATTTTTATTCCGCTTTTTCTTTCGCTCCACACGCTTCTGTGTTTTTGCATTGAACGTAGCATAAAAATCTTTGAAGTCATTGAAACTATAATCATTACGTTTAAGCACCTGGCCATCCTTCATTTCAATGATGTACATGCCACTTGCAACAGCAGAGTTTCTTCCGGAAGAACCGCACATCAAGTATGTATTTTCATCTATCCAAGTCACGTTCCCATCGATAAGCATTTTATCCTTCATGGCAGAAATTACGCATGGTTTCCCTACCAACTCCCCAAATTCATTGATGGATACGATTGTTTGATTTTCAACTTTGTTTGATTTGTAATTGAAATACATCAATTGCAACGAAGGAGCCGATTCATCTGAAGACAGAAAAGACACCCGCATTTTCTTGTTCATGCCG
>JBILTL010000170.1:0-3215 GCA_044371535.1 Flavobacteriales bacterium
TTGGGTTCGGCGGGCATAATACTTCAGCCATTTTTAAGAAGTACGAATGATTTGGAAATTCTTTTCCAAAGCACAACCCAATAGGGAACTATTCTCCTATATCCACAAGACCTTTCATGTAAAGCCCAAAAACATTGCGCTTTATGAAACTGCTTTGCGTCACGCTAGTGCTGCTGAAGAAATTCGAGCAGGTATCAAGAACAGCAACGAACGCTTAGAGTTTTTAGGCGACGCTATTCTCGATAGCATTGTTGCGCATTATTTGTTTTCGAAATATCCCGCACTCACCGAAGGTGAATTAACTAAAATGAAATCGAAGATTGTCCGCAGAGATAATCTGAATGCCATTGGTTACGAACTGAAGTTGTATGAGTTTCTTCAAGTGAGTATTGGAAGACAAGAAATTCATGAGAGTTTAATTGGAAATGCATTGGAAGCCTTATTTGGCGCACTTTTTCTCGATAAAGGATACAAGGTAACGCGCGAGATTGCTTTGAAATTATTGAAAGAGCATGGGCTCGATGAGCGAGTGCATTTAGATGTAGATTACAAGAGTAAATTGCACGAATGGGGACAAAAGACGCGCAGGCATTTGGTTTACCATGTTCGTGAGCAACGCAACATGGGCGCTCAAATGCTTTATACCATTGCGTTAGAGTTAGACGGAAAGGAAGTTGGAAGAGGAACAGGAGGTTCTAAAAAAGCAGCAGAACAAGCAGCAGCGGAAGCTGCGGCCAAAGTAATATTGACAACTTAAAACTGAAACGTATGTACGGAAAAATGCAGGAACATTTACAAAATGAATTGAACAGTATTCGTGAAGCCGGACTGTTTAAAAGAGAGCGTATCATTACTACCCCTCAAGCAGCCGTTATTAAAACGACTGAAGGTAAAGAAGTGTTGAATTTTTGCGCGAACAATTACTTGGGGCTTTCCAGCCATCCTGTTGTTCTTGAAGCAGCGAAAGCCGCAATTGATTCTCACGGATTCGGTATGTCGAGTGTTCGTTTTATATGTGGAACACAAGACATTCACAAAACGCTTGAACAAAAACTTTCAGACTTCCTTCACACAGAAGATACCATTCTTTACGCTGCAGCATTTGATGCGAACGGCGGAGTTTTCGAACCGTTGTTGAATGAGCAAGACGCAATCATTTCAGATGAATTGAATCACGCTTCCATTATCGACGGAGTACGTTTGTGTAAGGCGCAACGTTACCGTTACAAGAATAACGACATGGCTGATTTGGAAGAGCAGTTGAAAGCCGCTTCAGGCGCGCGTTTCAAGTTGATTGTTACAGATGGAGTTTTCTCAATGGATGGCTATGTTGCTCAACTCGATAAGATTTGTGATCTAGCAGATCAATACGGCGCAATGGTTATGGTAGACGAATGTCACGCTACCGGATTCATCGGAAAAACCGGAAGAGGAACAATAGAATTGAAAAACGTTTTGGGTCGCGTAGATATTATTACCGGAACTCTAGGTAAGGCATTGGGCGGTGCAATGGGTGGTTTCACCAGCGGAAGAAAAGAAATTATCGAATTACTTCGTCAACGCTCTAGACCTTATTTATTCTCGAATTCATTGGCACCTTCTATCGTTGGAGCATCTATTGCTGTAATGGATATGTTAAGTGCATCTTCAGACTTACGCGATAAACTTGAGGCCAACATCAATCGTTTTAAAACGGGAATCAAAGCTGCTGGATTCGACATTAAAGACGGCGACAGTGCAATTGTTCCAGTTATGTTGTACGACGCGAAATTGGCTCAAGACTTCGCAGATGCGTTATTGGAAGAAGGGATTTATGTGATTGGATTTTTCTATCCAGTTGTTGCGAAAGGTCAAGCGCGTATTCGCGTTCAGCTAAGCGCGGGGCATGAATTTGAGCACATTGACAAAGCTGTTGAGGCATTTACCAAAGTGGGTAAAGCGCTAAACGTGATTCAATAATTATGTCGAAATATTTAATCGTAGGACAAGGGCTAGCAGGAACACTGCTAGCCTTTTCTCTGTTGGAAAAAGGAGAAGAGGTCTTGATTGCCGACGATTATAAACACGCCTCGGCTTCTAAAGTAGCAGCAGGAATGTGGAATCCGGTTACTTTCAAACGACTTGCTGCATCTTGGTTGGCGAAGGAAATGCTGGAAGAGATGAATGTAACTTTTCGAAAGTTGGAAGAGAAGCTTCAAACGAACTTTTTCCATGTTCTTCCCGTGGCAAGAATTTTCAATTCCATTCAAGATGCTAATTTTTGGGATGAAAAATCAGATCATCCTGAAGTGGGAAGATATCTTTCCACACGCACCAACAAGAGTGTTCAAGAAAATTTTATTTCTCCATTTGGAAACAGCGAAGTGAATGAATGCGGTTGGCTAAACGTTCCGTTGTTTCGAGAAGCGGCATTGAATTATTTCATTCAGCATGAAAATTTCACAGAAGAGGCTGTTAACGAAAATGAAGTTGAGTTCAGTGGAAGTAAAGTTTTATGGAAGGGAAAAGCGTTCGATAAAATTATTCTTTGCAATGGAATTGGCGTGAATCAATGGAAGGGATTGGAGCACTTAGATCTAATTCCAAATCATGGGCAGGTGTTGGATTTGAAGATTGAAAATTTAGAGCTTGATGCAATTGTCAACTTTGGTCAGTTTTTACTTCCTTTTGGAAACAAAAAGTTTCGCTTAGGAGCAACCTACAATTGGAATGAAGTACCTGATGAACCAACCGAAGATGCGAAGGAGTTGCTGTTATCAGAATTGAAACTGCGATTGGAAAAGAACGTAGTTGTTGAAAGTCACAAAACTGGATTTCGTCCTACAACCCGCGACAGAAGGCCTATTGTAGGTTTCCCAAAGGACAACGAATTGATTGGTATATTCGGTGGATTGGGTTCGAAGGGTGTACTTTTAGCGCCTTATTTTGCGAAATTATTTGCTGCGGTTTTAACTGAGGGAGCTGTTATCCCGAAAGAAGTTAGCGCATTTCGATTCTAACAACTGAAGGTGAAGAACCTTTGAATTTGAACAGGGGCGAGCCTATAAGTTCAGATTGATGAAGGGTTCAAATCGAATGATTTGAATTCTGATCCGAATGCGTGGTTTGTGAAAGGATTTATTCTGAAAGAACTTTAAAAGCAGAAAGAAGCCAACCAACGTCATAGCAACTACAGATTCCGCAGCGTTGCCGCATTGAAAAAAGCACGTGAGTTC
>JBILTL010000171.1:0-3191 GCA_044371535.1 Flavobacteriales bacterium
GAAAGGTTTTTTTGAAAGACTAAAGTTATTCCGTTTTGGTTGCCTGTCCAATTCTCCAACGCAATCCAACGTAGTAATTCGCTCCGAACATAGGTCCGTATACTTGAGACGCATCGAAGAATTCAGATGAAGGATTTTCACTCAAATGAATCGGATGATGAATCATGTATCCGGTTAAGTTTTCTCCGCCCGCATAAAACTCCAAGTTCTCTTTCGCGAAGAATGAAACCTGCGCGTTCAAGGTCCAGTAAGCCGGACTATAAATGTTACTTGCAACAACGTAATCCGATTGATTCGCTAAACGCTGTGAACCGAGCCAGCGTGCCGTGAAATCGAAATTCCATTTTTGCGATTTTTCATTTTCTTTTGTCGCGTAGGCAAGGTTAATGAATACGCGGTGTTTCGCTACAAGCGGACGTTCTTTCAAGCCTTCGGTGTAGGTGGTTTGGGCATCGAGCCAACGATAGGCTAAGCGGATTTCACTTCTTTTGATTGGACTGAAGGTGAAGTCGGTTTGAACCGCATTCGCGAAACTTTTTCCAGATAAATTATACAAGGAAAAAGATCCTGCAGTTTCGTAGTCTGCCACTAACTGATGTTGGAAGTTGGTGTGAAAAGCATCCAATGTAAATGTGGCTGTGCGGTGAAACAATTTCGTGTTGTGCACCAAAACAATTCCGCTATTCACGGCTTCTTCCATTTCAAAACCGAATGGATATTCGGTCGTCGCATTCGTGGGTAAATTCCAGACTCTATTTCCCGCAAGGGCAGAAAGATGATCGACTACCATTTGCGGAGAGCGGTATGCTTTTCCGGAACTAATCTTCACACTTGTTTTTTCAGTAATGGAATACCGCGCATGAATGCGAGGCGTGAGAATCAATCCGTATAAATTGTTTTCATCTGCGCGCATACCCGCAACGATTTGTATCTTCTCGGTTGGACTTGCATTCAACTCTCCAAATACTCCATAGGTGGTTTCAACACGATTCAAATTTCCAACAAAATAAGTTAGTGATTCGCGGTAATCGTCTGCTGTAGCAGAGGCTCCAACCGTGATGTTGTATCCTTCCGCAATTTCATTTGCAAACAACAAATTGATTCGAGCACTTTTCTGAACGCCATCGTAGACGCGGGTTCCGTAAAATCCACGTTGCTTGTTGTAACCGATGCTAATCTGACTTCCTATGCTTTTATGTCCGTGTTCATCGAACATATAACCGTTCTTGGCGGTGAATTCTGCGTGCTCTGTTTTCGAGTTTGAAATCCAAGGCGTGAACGGCACGACTCCTTGGTTGCGGTAGTAATTGATTTGTCCGCTCTCGGTATTGAATTGTCCAAAAGACAATCCAAATTCGCTACGCAAACCTTTTGCGCCAGTGTATTGCCAGGCGTTGCGAAGGAGGTAGTTTTTCACCAAAGGATTATCGAGGAATCCATCTTTATTCGTATCGTATAATTTCTGCGCAGAAGAACCGTGCGCTTGCAATTGGTAATTCCATTTTTCACCAAGCGCTTGATTCGAGAGAATGTTCGTTTCGTAACGTCCGGCCGAACTCGCATACATGTTCAAGAACAAACTTTCTTTCATGGTAGCCGCTTTGTGCGCTACGTTAATTTGTCCAGTAACGCCTTCGTAACCGTGCACAACAGAACCTGCGCCTTTAGCAATGGAAATGGAATTGATCCACGGTCCAGGAAGAAAGCTTAGACCCAAGGTGCTTGAAATTCCGCGCACTGCAGGCATGTTGTCGAAAAGTATTTGCGTGTACTTTCCATCTAAACCCAACATTTTAATCTGACGTGTTCCTGTAATTCCATCGGTGAACGATGCATCTACAGAACCGTTTGTTTCGAAGCTTTCCGAAAGGCTGCAGCATGCTGCTTTGCACAATTCTTTTTCCGTTAGCACTTGGAAAGTCTGCGGATCTTTTCCGTTGATGTGCGTTCCTCCGTCGTGTTCGTCAATGTGTATGGTTCCGAGTGTGCTGTTTTCTCTCAGGTTGAATTTCACTTCTCTGATTGTACCCAAGCCCGGATCAATAAAAAGCGAATCGCTGAAGTGTCCAGTAGACGAGACCATTAGCCAGTTCGCTTCTTTCGGAATACCAATGGAGAATTCTCCTTCGGCATTGGTGACAGTGCCGAGTTGCGTGCCTTTGTAGTAAACAAGCGCGTATGCTGGATTTCCTTCATCGTCAAGAACAACGCCCTTGACTTGTGCATTTCCAATCGTAACGATTGAAAAAAATGCGATGAGTGCAACAATGTGTTTCATGGATTATTTGTGAGGTTCCATGGTTCTGTACTTGCAGCATCCGTGAACACGATCGTATTGCGCATCGGTTGCGTTCGACTTCTCGGTGTCGTATCCAGCAGCATTGATAAGCGCGTGTATTTTGTCGATGGTGATTTTCGTCGGATTAAAAGTAATTTCCAGCCTATGTGTGGTCAGATTGTAATCATAAGCGACTACTCCTTTCACATCAACTGCTTTTTCAATGGTGGTTTCGCACATACCGCACGCACCAGCTACCCAAAAATTTGCAGTTGTGTTTTTTGTTTTTTGCGCAAACGCGCTGAATGAAAGCATGCATAAAGCAAGCACGAATATGTTTTTCATTTGAAATAAGATTTTTGATTTTTTACTTTTCTAATCTATCCACTTCGTGGACTAATCCCGTTGGGATACATCCGCTTTGCGGACTAATCCTGAAAGGACCAATCCCGGAGGGACATATCCACTTCGTGGACTAATCCTGAAAGGATGTATCCACTTTGTGGATTAATCCCGTTGGGACTTTTCTGCAACAGAAAAGAGAATACCGTTCATACGTTATCGGAACAAACGATGCGGCAATTGGAATAGCCGATTGGCATTTTCCTTCAACATAAAATAAAAAATAAGTAGGCTCAGGAGAAGTGGCAATTAATTGCGGGGCTGAAGGAGATTCGCATTGCTCATGTTCGCTTTCGTATTGAAGGGCAACGAGCACATCTTCCGAGCAGCCGTCGGAATGGCAACAGCCCTTGTGATCGGAGTGAGAATCGTCGTGATGCTCGTCACCGAATTCAAAGAAATGAATGGCTTGTAATGTCCCACAACAGAAGTGCAGCTTGGCTTCCAGACCGAAAGACATTAAGCTGTATAGGCCCAAGATAAATATCAGGGTGAGCTTCCGCATATTTCA
>JBILTL010000067.1:0-11137 GCA_044371535.1 Flavobacteriales bacterium
ATTAAAATTGACCCTACTTTAGCTAAAGTTTAAAACTTAGCTCATGTCATCATTTTTATTCAAAGGCCTTCTACTTATTGGATTTTCCTCAATAATGAGTTGCTCAACGGGCAACACACCTATAAATCCAGAGTCTAAAGTTGAAAAAGCTACCGTTTCGGAAGCTCAAGACACTAGCGAAAAAAGAATTTTTATTGCTGCTGTCGGCGATTGCATGATAGGCACAAATTACCCGAGCGCCAATTTACTTCCTCCGAATGACGGAAAAGATATTTTTCGCGACGCGGCACCTTATCTTCAAAAATCTGATTTAGCTTTTGGAAATTGTGAAGGTGGCTTTCTAACCGGTGAAGGCCCTGTAAAAAAATGTTCAGACCCCACGAAGTGCTATGCATTCAAAATGCCTGACCACTACGCGAAACATTTTGTAAATGCTGGTTTCGATATTCTAAGCATAGCCAATAATCACGTTGGCGATTTTGGTGAGGTTGGAAGAATTAACACCAAAAAAGTTCTTACAGATGCAGGAATATATTTCGCGGGACTAACTTCATGTCCTAACACCCGCTTTGAGAAAGACGGAATCAAATATGGTTTTTGCGCCTTCGCTCCGAACAATGGAACTGTAAGCGTAAACGACATTGCAAAAGCAAAGTTGATTGTTCAGGAATTGAATAGCAATTGTGATATTGTAATCGTTTCTTTCCACGCCGGAGGTGAAGGAAGTGGTTTTAGACACTTGACAAATTCGAACGAAAGTTATCTCGGAGAAAACAGAGGGAACCCACAAGAATTTGCAAAGGCGGTTATTGACGCTGGTGCTGATATTGTGTTTGGACATGGGCCTCATGTTCCTCGAGCAATGGATATCTACAAAGGGAAATTTATTGCCTATAGCTTGGGTAATTTCGCAACATATGCTCGATTTAGCTTGAAAGGTTACGCCGGCTATGCGCCTTTAGTTACTGTTGAAGTAAATGATAAAGGTGATTTCATTTCAGGCGAAATCATTAGTTTTATTCAAGAAGGCGAAGGCGGTCCAACACTTGACGTTCAAGGTCGCGTGGCTAAGGATATAAAAGATTTGACGGAAGCAGATTTGCCTTCTACAAAACTCTCCATTGATTCTGCTGGAAAAATCTCGCTTAAAAACTAGCTCAACTTATCTGCTAAGATGCGCATTTCCATAGCTGGAGAAATCTTCTCGTAAAGAATGCGGTATACCGCATCGGCAATAGGAATATCTGCATTAAATTTCTTGTTGATCTCGTGAATTCCGCGTGTAGCATAATAACCTTCAGCCACCATATTCATTTCAATGGTTGCCCACTTCACGCTATAACCTTTACCGACCATGGTTCCAAACGTTCTGTTTCTTGAATAAGGTGAATAGGCCGTAACCAACAAATCACCCAAATATGCAGAGGACTTCACATCGCGATGCACCTCGTGCACAGCATCTATAAAACGCTCGATCTCACGAATAGCAGCTGAAACAAGCACAGCCTGAAAATTATCGCCGTAACCAAGACCGTGACAAATACCTGAAGCTACTGCATAAACGTTTTTCAGAATTGCAGATAATTCTGTTCCGAATACGTCCTCAGTTGTAGTGGTCTTGATAAATCTGCACTTCAACTGCTCTGCCATATAATCGGCCTTCTCTAAATCAGAACAACCGATAGTTAGGTATGACAATTTCTCTAAGGCTACTTCTTCTGCGTGACATGGTCCGCAGATGATACCAATACTATCGTAAGGAACATTCCATGTTTTGTGGAAGTATCGAGCCGGAATAGCGTCGAACTCATTTATAACACCTTTAATAGCAGAGAATAAAATCTTATTCTCCAAGCCCTTCACATCTGCATCTTGGAAAGCTGAATGGACAAATGCCGAAGGAATGGCAACCACCAAAATATCACAAGCATCTACAACTTCTTGAAGGTTCGAAGAAACATGAACTTTCTCCATATCGAATTCAATGGCTTGAATGTAATTCGGATTATGACCAAATTCTTGAATGTGCTTAACAGCCTCTTCATTACGCATCCACCAATGCACATGCTCTTGAGATTGACTCAATAGTTTGGTTAACGCCGTAGCCCAACTACCTCCACCCAATACTCCGATTGTCTTCGTTCCTGAATCTGTCATGTTCGCAAAGATAATCATTCTGACAAACTGCATTTTCCTTCGTAATTTGCAAGCATTGAAGCTAACGAATTATGGAAAAACTGAGAGCAATACTGGTCGACGATGAATTTTTCGCACGCGAGAATTTAAAAATGTTGTTGGAAGACTACGCGAGTGAACATGTAAACTTAATTGGCGAAGCTGCCTCTGTTAAAGAGGCGTTGGAATTGTGTGAAAAGAATAAAGTGGATCTCGTGTTCTTAGACATCATGATGCCTGAAGCAGATGGCTTTGCGTTTTTGGAACAAGTCAAGGACAGAAGTTTTCAAGTTGTATTTACTACAGCGTTCCGCGAATACGCTGTGAAGGCCATTAAAGAAAATGCGCTAGACTACCTCGAAAAGCCCATTGATATTGAAGAATTAAAAAATGTCATTGCGAAAGCCGTTAAGAATCTAGAACAAAAAACAGGTTCAATAGACGAAGACAAAATCAATCGCGTACTTCAAGAAATTGCTTTACACAGCAACTTCGACAAGACCATTGTACCAACACGCGACGGATTTGTAATTCTTCGAAACAACGAACTGATTCGCTTAGAAGCCGATGAAAATTACACGACGTTGTATTGTGTAAACGGAAAGAAATACGTGAGCAGCAAGAACATAAAATCGTTTGAAGAGAAATTAGATTCACACATGTTCATGCGTGTGCACAAATCACACATCGTAAACATCGCCTTCCACCTGAAAGAATTTAATCGAACAGAAGGAAACGTTGTTGTATTATCGAACGGAGATCACGTGCCAGTTTCCAGAAGAAAATTGCAAGAGTTTTTAGACAAGATGCAAGAATAATAGATGCGGTTAAAAAGATACATATCTCTGATTCTGTTTTGGATTCCATTGCTTGCATTTGGACAGCAATTCTCTTTCATTCAATACAGTTTGAAAGAAGGATTGGCGCAGACGCAAGTGCGTTGCATTCAACAAGACAAGCAAGGATATGTTTGGATAGGTACTCTCGGTGGGGCTTCCAAATTCAACGGAAATGACTTCGTTAATTTCAGCAGAACCGACGGGCTCATTAATAATCAGATTAACTGCATTCACCAACTTCAAAACGAACAAATCGTTTTTGGTTCCATCGGTGGAATTTCAGTTTTAGACGGAAACACGTTCACCAATCACAAATATTCTGGAGAGCTGAATGATGCTTCAACAACCTCAATGGTTGAATTCAATACAAATGAATTAATCATAGGCACTGAAAGAGGACTCATTCTATTTTCTGAAAACAAATTTATCGAGAACAACACCACGCTTTTCTTTCAAGGTGAAAGCATCAAACGGATTCGAAAAAATAGCAACAACGAGTTGCTTGTTTCCACTAAAAAAGGAATTTGGGAACTGAAAGAAAATCAATGGCAACAGCTTTATGCGTTGAACGATGAAGAAAATGTGTTGTTCGATTTTATTGAAAATTCAAAGCATGAAATTTGGGCAGTTACTTCATTGGGCGGTGTACTCAATGTGAATACCGGCCTGCCCCTCACAAACATTGGCGACTTCGCATTGGCCAACGTTTTTACCGGAATTGATTCGAACAACGGAAACATCTATTTCACCAGTAGAACAGGAGTTGTTCTGTTTAATGAATCGAACGATAGTCATTTGCTTTTTTCAAAATCGAACGGGTTATCGGTCGACGATATTCGTCAGGTCTTCATTGATCGTGAGGGCATTCAATGGTTCGCCAGTTATGGGGGTGGAATTTTCAAGCTTACCAATACGAAGTTCAAAAGCTTCACCACAAACAATGGTCTAACCGGTAATGCGGTCATGAGTATTACACAAGATTCGCAAGGAAATTTCTTCTTTGGAACCTACGACAACGGAATAAGTATCTTATCTAATCCGTCTGGTAATTTCAGTTCAAATTTAAATGCAGCACTCCAAGAGCTATCACCGAATCTGCGTGTTTGGACGACCTTGAAAAGTTGGGGTTGGAAAGGAGGAATTTGGATTGGAACTCCCGAAGGACTTTATAAATACGACTGTTGTTCTTACGCCATGCCGCATTGGCTTCACTTCGGTAAAGAAGAAGGATTAGAGGAAGAAGTCGTTCTTAGCCTACTTGAAAGAAAAGACGGTTCATTGCTCATTGGGACCAACAAAGGAATTCAAGCCTATTCAAAAGAAAAGTTTCAAAGCTTTTCTCAATTGCCCAATTTCCCAGCAACAAGAATTCGACACATGCTCGAAGCAAGCAATGGAAAAATTTGGATGGCCACTCGCGACGGAATTTCGCTGTTTCATAACAACACTTTCACAAATTTCGGAGAGGCACAAGGACTTCAAGATGCAAGTGCCTACAGCATCGTGGAATTACCGAATGGAGAAATCATTGCTGGAACCCAATCGGGACTTTACAAGGGAAATGAAAACGGTTTTGTTCGTGTAAACATTTCGAAAGAACCGGGAGGTAACACCGTAAACTTCTTGAAGGTGATTCAAAACAAACTATGGATTGGAACGCTGAATGGAATTTTTATTTGGGAATTGAATCAAGCCGGAAGCCTTGGTGTGCGCATGATTCACCTCAATGAATCGGACGGTTTAATTAGCCTTGAAACAAACTTGAACGCCATTTTCGTTGATCTTCAAAACACCGTTTGGGTTGGAACTCCGAACGGCGTCATGCACATTGAACTGAGCGCTATTGATGAGAAATTCAACATACCTACTCCACTTGTTCACCTCACAAATATTCAATCGAATCTAGAGAACATCGATTGGAAAACACTCACTTCAGGAACCTGGAATGGCAAATCTTTTCCGAATGGACTTGAATTCAATTACAGACAAAATTCATTCACGTTTTTCTTCGACGCATCAAGCACCACCTATCCTGAAAGATTAGAATTCAGTTATTGGTTGGAAGGATTAGACAGCACCTGGAGCAGCCCCACTTCATTCTCTCAAGTGAACTTCAACAATCTTCCTTCGGGAAGTTACACGTTTCACATTCGTGCGCGAAACGGCGAATGGGGACAGTGGAGCGAAGAAGTGACTTGGCAATTCCGTGTCTTGCCGCCTTGGTACATGACCTGGTGGGCCATTCTTTTGGAGTTCATTTTTCTTTCAACAGTTGTCATTCTTGTTTCGCGATCAAGAAGACGCAACATTCGAAATAAGCACTTAGCCGAGCAATCGGAAATGAAAGCGAAACTGCTCATGCTCGAGCAACAAAGCATGAATTCCAGCATGAACAGGCACTTTATTTTCAATGCCTTGAATTCCATTCAATACTACATCAATCGACAAGATCGCCTGGCCGCGAATCAATACCTCACCGACTTCGCGAAATTGATTCGCAAAAATTTAGACAGCTCACAAGAAAACTTCGCGCCGCTCTCGGAAGAAATTGAACGCTTGGAATTGTACCTGAAATTGGAAAGCATGCGCTTCCCAGATAAGTTCAAGTATCACATTCAACTCGATTCGCCAGAGGTTCTTCGTTCAGTTAAAATTCCGGCCATGCTTATTCAACCCTTCTTGGAAAATTCCATCTGGCACGGTCTGCTTCCTAAAGATTCTGGAGGATTGCTGAATGTATTTTTCGGGTTGAAAAATGAATGTCTCGAAATTCGAATTGAAGACAATGGAATTGGACTTGCGGAAAGTCAAGCTCGGAAAACAAACAGTGACGGACACATTTCGAAAGGAATGGAAATTACCCGCAGCCGAATAGCGCTCATTGAACAGATGACCGGCAAACACATCGAATTGAAAGGTCCCGAAGACTGGAAAACAGAAAATGGGGAATCAGGAACGCGCGTCAGCATTCACTTCCCGAAAGATTTCCAGGAAATTTTCAATCAAGGCAACACTTTTTAAAAGATTTCGTTACATTTGTATAGACTTCGGTCCACTATGAAAAAACTCAATTACATAACGCTCCTATTTTTTGTTGCATTGGCATTCGCTTCATGCAGCAAATCTGTTTGGATGGAAGAAGTTACTTCCGTTGGAACCGAGCGTTCTGAAATCGTTGATAACACTGAGTTAAATACCGATAGTGACATTCTAGAAGAATCTTCTACTCCAAACAACAATCGTAATTCTGAAGGCGGTTCAGATATTACAGATGACGAGGACGACGGTATTACCGACGACGAAGACGAAGACGATACCGACCAAACAGGCAAGAAGAAGAAATAATTCTTCACTCCTCTCAAAAAACTTTTTTAACAATTTCAAATCTTGTGACATCACGAGATAAGTTTGCTTTATGTCACCTGAACGCTCAATTCTACACATGGATCTCGACACCTTTTTCGTGTCGGTAGAGCGTTTACTAGACAGTCGCCTCAACAACAGACCTGTACTTATTGGCGGAACCAGTGATCGCGGCGTAGTAGCATCGTGCAGCTACGAAGCACGCAAATTCGGAGTGCATTCTGCCATGCCTATGCACATGGCCCGAAAGCTTTGTCCAGAAGCGGTGGTCATCAAAGGAAACTCCTACAACTACCTTAAGTATTCCGATCTGGTAAGCGAAATGGTTCGCGAAGCTGTTCCACTTTTCGAAAAAACGTCGATTGACGAATTCTACTGCGACCTTACGGGGCTCGATCGTTTTTTCGGATGCTACCAATTCGCTGGAGAATTGCGTCAGAATATTTTGAAGGAAATTGGCTTGCCCATTTCTTTCGGTTTGTCTTCTAGCAAAACCGTTTCGAAAGTGGCTACGGGCGAGGCCAAACCGAACAATCAGATTCGAATTGAAACCGGAACAGAGAAACCCTTCCTTGCGCCTCTTTCCATTCGGAAAATTCCAATGGTCGGAGAAAAAACGCACCAACTCTTAGTGAATCTCGGAATACGAAAAATTCAGACCTTACAAGAGATGCCACTAGACGTTATGTCGAAGGCGCTTGGTGAAAACGGAACCAGCATCTGGAAAAAAGCCAATGCCATAGACCCCTCTCCCGTTGTGCCTTTCCAAGAACGGAAGTCCATTTCTACAGAGAGAACATTTGATCAAGATACCATAGACGTGCATAAGCTGCGCGGTCTCTTAATTGCCATGACCGAGAACTTGGCGTTCCAGTTGCGCAAAGGTGAGAAGCTTACTTCGTGCGTGACCGTGAAGCTGCGTTATTCCGATTTTCAAACGGAAACCATGCAATGTCGCATTCCTTATACTTCGGCAGACCACATTCTTATTCCGAAAATACTCGAGCTGTTCGAAAAACTTTATTCGCGAAGAGTCCTTATTCGCCTGATTGGCGTGCGCTTCAGCCATTTGGTTTCGGGCGGATACCAGATTAATTTGTTCGACGACAACGAAGAACAAATTAGCTTGTACAATGCCATGGACGAACTGCGAAAAAAATTCGGAGACCGTGCCGTTATGAAAGCCGCCGGAATTGAAGCCCGCAGCATTGGGCGAGGCGAAAATCCGTTCGACGGAGGTCCACCTGTTCTTCTCGCAAATAGGCGTCAGTAAGCATTACCTTTGCACCCATGCAGCTTTGGGAAAACGAACACTTTACTTTTCTTCCTCCAAATTCGTCTGAGCGTCAGGCTTACCTTGCTTGGGGAAGAAAAAGCGCGTTTAGCCTAAACGAAAGCAATGCTTCCGAAATAGAACAATTGAACGTTTGGTTGAAGGAAAGAACACTTCCTGTTTTCGGATATCTTTCGTTCGAAGCGAAAAAGCTTTTTGAAAAAAACGCCTACGAGAATTGTTGTTCAGACGGAAGTGAACTCGTCTATTTCTTCGAGCCTGAGCACATTTGGAAAGAAGAGAATGGGACTTGGATTTGCCTTACCGAAGAACAACCGAACGAACGTTCGGTAATCGAAGATTTTCTTTCCAACTATAAAAACATCGAACAGTCTAGCAATGAAGAAAAACTTGTGTTCGAAATGCTCGAAACCAAGGAAAGTTACATTGAAAAGATAGAGCGAATTTTGGGCGACATTCAGCGCGGTGATTATTACGAGACGAACTTCTGTATGCCTCTTCAGGCTAAGGGTTTGCTTAACGATGCCTTCGCTCATTTTTCAAAAATGAACAACGCTACGGAGGCTCCGCACGCGGTTTATTTCAACGGAAATAATCTTCAATTGTTGTGTACTTCACCGGAGCGATTCATTCAGAAAAAAGGAAACGCAATTATTTCCCAACCCATTAAAGGAACCATTAAAAGAGGCGCAAATTCTATTGAAGATGAAGAGAACAAAACGGTTCTTCGAACAAGCAAAAAAGAGCGGTCTGAAAACATCATGATTGTTGACTTGGTTCGCAACGATCTGTCGCGCATAGCAGAGAAGTCAAGCGTTCAAGTCACTTCCTTGTGCGAACTTCATACGTTCAAAACACTTCATCATTTGATAAGCACGGTAGAAGCGAAGCTTCCTTCCAACATAACATTTACTCAAATCTTAGCAGCTACTTTCCCCATGGGATCCATGACTGGCGCTCCGAAAATTAGCGCAGTTCAACACATGGAAAAGCTAGAAGTATTGGATAGAGGAATCTACAGCGGCACCTTCGGTGTAATAGAACCCAACGGGAATTTCGACTTCAATGTCATTATTCGTTCTGCCGTTTACAACAAAGAAAAAAAACAAACAACAATAAAAGTGGGAAGCGCCATTACGCATGCATCCAATGCCGAATCGGAATACGACGAATGTCTATTGAAAGCCGCTTCTACCCTTTCCATATTTAACTGAACATGAAAAAACTACTTAAAGATTTAAAAGCCGAATTTCAAACATTCGAAGACGCTCAATTGCTTGTGGCAGTAAGCGGAGGAATGGATTCAATGTTAATGGCAGAGCTCCTGTTAAAAGCAAAAATTCCATTTGCAGTGGCTCACGTGAACTATAAGCTTCGCGGAAAAGATTCGGAGAAAGACGAGCAGTTTGTGAAAGCCTATTGCAAAAAACACAAACTCACTTTTCATTGCGCACACGCAGGCGATTTGTGGAAGGAATCGAAAAACAATTTGCAAGAACGCGCTAGAGATTTTCGCTACACCTATTTCCAACAGTTACAAGACGAGTTCGGATACACGACCGTTGTTCTTGCACACCATGCGAACGATCAACTGGAAACAGTTTTGCAGCACTTGGTTCGCGGAAGTGGCCTGAAAGGATTACTTGGAATGAAGCGTCATACTTCAACCAAATGGCGTCCACTTTTAGAAATTTCGAAAAAAGACCTTGAAGGCTTTGCGAAAGAACTCAAATTGAAATGGAGAGAAGACGCTTCCAACAATTCTTCCGTTTACGGACGAAATAAAATTCGCAACAAGGTTGTCCCAATTTTGGAGGAGCTCAATCCGAATATTCTTCAAACACTAAATAACAGCATTGAAATTTGGGAAGAGCAGCATTCGATTGTGCAAGAGAGTTTGCAAAACTGGCTTGAAGAAAACGTTGAACTGAAAGGTGAAAGCGAATTGCTTTCCATTGCTGCTGTTCACAACCATTATGCTCCACGACAAATTATGTGGGAATGGTTGAGTTTGTTCGAATTCACAACTGGAGAGATTGATGAAATCTTGAAACTTCAAAAGACTGGCGCGAAGGTTTCTAATGCAACTTATGCCGTTGCGCGTGATCGCGACAACTATGTGTTGCACGCATTGCAAAGTGAAATGCCATTGGACGAATCGAAGTACGACGTTGATATTGTTCCTGCGAAAGGATACGAAATTGAAAAAGATCCGAAGGTCGTGCAACTCAACGCAGACAAATTGCGTTTCCCCTTGGAGATTCGTGCATACGAACCGGGCGATAAAATTCGTTCGTTAGGAATGAAGGGATTGAAAAAGGTGAGCGATGTGTTGGTTCAGGCCAAGATTGCCATGAACGAGAAAAAGAACTACCCTGTACTGGTAAGCAAAGACGAGATTGTTGCGGTAATAGGCTTGTGCATCTCGGAAGATTACAAATTAGACGCAGCAGCGAAGAATGTTTTTGTGATGCGCCTCACGTAAGTCGAATTGAATTGAACTATTTTTGAACCTATGAAGAATTTATCAGTAAAGATTTTTGCGGCATTTGCTATTTTATTTTCATCTTGGAATGCTCAAGCGCAAATTGTTGATCCTGTAAAATGGAAAACAAGCCTGGTTAGTTTACCCAACAACGAAGCTGAAATTGAATTTCAAGCAACTATTTCACCTGGATTCCATTTATACTCAACGAGTCCGTCTACTGACCCGAATGTATATGCACTTCCAACTGAATTGATCTTAAATGCAGACAAAGCAAATTTCGAACTTATTGGAAAATTAACGGAAGGAAAGTACATCACCCATTACGATGAAATGCAAGGTGGTGAAGTGAACTATTTTGAAAATTCTGCTGTATTCAAACAAAAAATTAAAATTCTAGGCACAGCTCCTTTCACTTTAAAAGGAACCATTCAAGGCCAAACTTGTAACGACAAAGCGTGCTATCCAATTGAGTCGAAATTCAAACTACAAGTAACTCCAAATGCAGCAGATGGGTCGGCCGTATCGACAGTACCTGCAGATACTTCAGCGCTTGTTGAAGATCAAATGCAATTGGAACCAACCACAACCAAATTCAGATATTGGATTCAAACCATTCGTAACGACAAAGAGAAGTTAACCACGCGTTTAGAAAACGGAACTGTATCAGCTGCTACCGCGCAAGATGGAAACATGTGGCAATTGTTTTTCCTTGGATTCTTAGGCGGATTGGTTGCGCTACTTACACCTTGCGTATTTCCAATGATTCCTTTGACTGTCGCTTTCTTCACCAAAGGAAACAAAGACCGTAAGAAAGGAATTTTCCAAGCATTGATTTACGGAGGATTCATCTTTTTGATTTACATTTTGCTCTCAATGCCGTTCCATTTCTTGGATCAGATTAACGAGAACATTCTAAATGATATTTCAACCAATGTCCCACTGAACATTGTGTTCTTCGTCATCTTCATTGTGTTCGCG
>JBILTL010000172.1:0-3153 GCA_044371535.1 Flavobacteriales bacterium
CGTTGGTCTTCCTTCAAGATGTAACGGGTTTTATGGTTGGAAGTAAAAGTGAACACGGCGGAATTATTAAGGACGGAGCAAAGTTGGTGAATGCGCAAGCCAACAGTGTTGTGCCGAAGTTTACCATTATCATGGGTAACAGTTACGGCGCTGGCAATTACGCCATGTGCGGAAAGGCTTACGACCCGCGATTGATTGTGGGTTGGCCAACGGCGCAAGTTGCAGTAATGGGCGGCGCGCAAGCTGCAAAGGTGTTGCTTCAGATTGAAGTGGCTTCTTTGAAAGCTAAAGGCGAAACCATTACACCCGAGCGCGAAGCTGAAATGTTCAATCGCATTAAATCGAAATACGACGAGCAGACGTCTCCGTATTACGCCGCTTCTCGCTTGTGGTTAGACGCGGTGATTGATCCGGTTGATACGCGCAAGTGGATTAGCCTTGGTCTGGAAGCCGCATCGAATGCACCGGCTGAACGTGCTTATTCGGTTGGAGTTCTTCAAACATGAGAAGAAAGTTAGATTATTTTTTTTCTTGTGATGGGAAATGGCTTCGTCGTGTCTTGCTTGCGGCAGCCGTTGTGCGCTTGATCGCCGCAATTTTTTCGGAAGGGTATATCATGTCCGACGACCATTTCTTGGCCGTTGAACCCGTTTCTTCTTGGGTGAGCGGAGAGAACTACCACAATTGGTATCCGAATGCGTACAATCAGATTGATCATGCGCAACCCTTCAGTTATGCCTATTATTTTTTGAATTTCTTAATCCTTAAGTTCTGTGCCCTCATCGGAATTGCGAATCCGTTTATACAAGCCTTTGTTCTTCGTCTGGTGCATGCCGCCTTTAGTTTATGGGGTGTCTACTTATTCGTAAAGCTTGCTGAACGAATGATTGCTTCTGTGCAATGGCGTATGTATGCGATTTGGTTCTGGGTATTCGGTGGAGTAGTTACGGTATTCAGTGTTCATCAATTGGTAGAAACGGCCTGCATTCCTTTTGTTTTGTTGGCTTATCTGTCTGTGCTGAAATACTTTGAGCACGAGCGTGCGGGGGCATTGATCATTGCGGCTTTGGCCTTCTCTGTTTCGGTTGGAATGCGCTACCAATTGGTTTTCTTCCCTTTGACGCTTGGAATGTATTTGTTGTGGAAACGAAAGTGGAGTGGGGCAGTGCTCTTCGGTGTTTTCTTCACTCTTGGATTTGCAGTCACCCAAATCGACAACCTCTTGCTTTGGCACAAACCCATTTATCAGCATTTACTTGATTACCAAGCCTACAACGCCACGCACTTTTCCGACTACCCGAGCAATGTTTTTTCTTACCTGGCTTTAATCACTTATTACATCTTCCCTGTAATAACCATCGTATTTCTATTATCCCTTCGCCGTAGGCCTGATGCCGAGCAAGATTCTTCGAAAGATGCCTTGCAAGATGTTTCACAAGATTCTTCGAAAGACGTTGCGCAAAGGACTTGTATTTTATTAGGAACGTTGGTGTTTGTAGGTTTTCATTTATTGTTTCCAAATAGGCAGGAGAGATTCTTGCTGCCAGCGGTGCCTTTTGTTTTGTTGTTAATGATCAGAACAATTTCTAGGCGTAACCCTTGCGAAGCATCTTGCTCCGCATCTTGTGAAACATCTTTCGAAGAATCTTGGCTCACCAACTTAATGCGCCTCTCAATCTGTATATCAGCCATCTACACCCTCGCATACTCCTTCTACATTCCCAAATCGAAATACCTCGAAGCCTCAGAGGCATTGTACGACCGTGGCGATTTTCAAAATGTGGTCATTGACAATTGGAAAGGTGAGGAGTCGGTTTGGTTGCCTATGCATTACGTTGGCAAATTTGTTCATCCGTTTTCAATGACGAGCAAGAAATCGTTGGATCAACTGAAGCAGCAAATCACCCATCAACCAGCTTTCGATTCGAAACGTCTTCCAGCACCAGACCCCAACTATCTCATCATTTGGGGAAAAGAGGAATCTTATCCACGCACCAAGCAATACGAAGAATCTGGCTTCCAACTTCAGCGACTTTCTCCCGCTAACAGCGAATTAGAGCTCGGCTTTGCCCTCTATCATCTTACCCTTTCTTCCCCTCTCTAACCTTTTCTAACCTTCTCTTACCCTTTGCATCTTTCCCTCGCCCTGCGTGCATTCGTCTCCGACATTCGTTGCTTCGCAACATTCGCCCCTAAGGGCATTCGTCATTTTAAAACATCGGGGCGGTTGTCTTTAAAACATCGGGGCGAAAAATTTTTCGCCCTAAGGGGTTGAATGACAGTGGTTTTCTTTGGGTCATATTAAATTTCAAAAAAAATAATTAACACAGGCGTCTTGATAAGATAATTTCGTCTTATTATTGCTATCGCTGTTTTTCAGCGAAAACCTAATCAATTTATTAACTAAATCTAACTTATGAACCGTATTTTACGTTCTCAGTTGCCGCGAAATCCTAGGGATTTAGCGGTGTTCGACACTACCACGGGCTCGTCTCCAGGACGAACGCGGGGCGGTTTCCTAAAGAAATTTGGGATTCCAATTCTTTCTATGTTGTTCGTGCTGACGCTCAGTGTGACTGGTTATGGACAATTATTGTCTAACTATGCATTCACCTCATCTGCAGGAACATACACCGCCATCTCGGGTGGAACACAAGCTGTTGCGGGTAATACTGACACCGGTAACTCTGGTGGTACTGCCCTCGGTATTGGTTTCAGTTTCGTTTTCAACGGAACTACCTACACACAGTTCAGTGTTGCTGCTAATGGATGGGTTCGTTTAGGTGCTACTGTAGCAACTACTGGTGGAACTACTCCAATCAGCACTCCAGCTGGTCCGTCGATAGCCTTGTTCGCGCGTGACGGTAAGACTGGTGGAGCTGTTACATATTTGGTTGAGGGCGTTGCTCCTAACCGTGTGTTAACAGTTCAGTTCCCGAACTATAACGTTCAATGGAACTCAACAGTAAATACGTTGGATATGCAGTTGAAATTATATGAAACAACCAACGTTGTCCAAATCGTATACGGAGCTTCTGCAAGTACACTGACTTATGCGGGGCAAGTAGGTTTGGGTTGGACAATTAATACCAACTACAACAACAGAACAACTACAACCAATTGGGCTGCAACTACTGCTGGTACAGCTGCTAA
>JBILTL010000174.1:0-3144 GCA_044371535.1 Flavobacteriales bacterium
TACACTTGGAACTTCGGTGACGGAAACACTTCAACATCTGCTAACCCTTCGCATACTTATGCTACAGGTGGCGACTTCACAGTGGTTCTTACAGCTACGAACGGAGATTGTTCAAACACGTTCACCATCAACTTGACTAGCGTTGCGGTTTCTGAAAACGTTGCTTTCGAAGACCTAATGGTTTTCCCTAATCCAACAGAAAACGAATTGAATATTCAATTCAGCTCTTTTGATTCAGGTATCATGAACGCTACGATCTTCAACATAGCTGGACAAGTAGTTTCTGCTGAAGCATTCGCAGTAAACGCTGGAAACATGTTCCACACAATCGACACAAGCAACTTAGAAAGCGGAGTTTACTTCGTGAATCTTAACAACAACAATTCAAACATTACCATCCGCGTAATTAAGAAATAGTAGTTTAAGTTTAAGTTAGAATTAAGGAGCGAACTTCGGTTTGCTCCTTTTTTTATTCCATTTTTTTTGAACCTTTTCCGGCTATTCGTTCCAAGCTTCTCGCTTCGCTCAAAGGCTTTCCACTGCTATCCGGGGTACTGATGAACTGCGTTATTGGAACTAAGTTATTGGAACTGCGTTATCTGAAATTCAGAGAATTTATTCCTACTTCGTAATTGAAACTACGTAATTTGCACAATAGAAAATTTAGGTTTATTCATCGAGATGAAAACAAGAAAAATTGAATTGCGAAATGGAAAACAATAAAATTCCATACCTGAACTTGAAAAATTCGTTGAGAGCTTTATTTCTTTTAGTTAGTGTATTTATTTTTTGGATATTTCTAGCAAGATCAGAAAACACTTGGGATACTCGCGATTTTATTGGAAACAACCTCTATGTCATTACAGCAATTGTATTCTATACGATTATTATTGTTCTTGCTTGGATTTTCGTTCTTTTGATTAGAGGCTATTTGAAAAAGATAAATCATCACCAGAGTTAGTTATCAGCCGTTGTCAATGCTGTGGTCTTTCTTCAATGGTTATTTTATTTAGACTTGAATTGAAGTCACTTGTCAGTGTGCATTCTGACCTTTTCTTCCCCTTTCTTACCCATTCTTAACTTCTCGTCACTTTAAAATAGGCATTCGTGGCTCTGCAACATTAGTGGCTACGCCACATTCGTGCTTACAGCACTATGTTTTTCTTCTGAAACAACGCATTCGGAATCTTCGGGTCGTCAGTCTCCTGATAAAAGACTTGCGTAATTTCTTGAATGGTCTTGGTTAAATCTTGAATGTTCTTTCCGCTTGTCATGACCGTTAAGATGTATGCTTCGCCGTCTAAATAAATAATACCCGACTCGTGTAATTCATGCTGCACGCCGCCGTCGCCCCATTCGCCGAATTTGTGCGCAACCGGAGTTCCAGCAGGAAGTCCTTTCAGAAATCCTTCTTTGAAATCACATTCCGTTAAAAGCTTAATGGCATATTCAGAGTTGGCAATTGATAAATATCCCGCATTGAACAAGACTTTCAGGAAGACCGAAAAGTCCTCAGCCGAGAGGCTGTAATTCACATCCATAATGTTTGGCACAGGAAGACCAACGTTGTCATAAGTCTTCTTGAATTGAGCTACATCGAGGTTTTTCTTCAACAAAAAAGTCGCATTGTTGTCTGAATATTTGATCATGTATTCCAGCAACTCTTTGATTGTATACGTTTTTCCAACTTCAATTTGTTTTGAGTTGTACGACTGCGAAGGAATGTATTGTCCCGCTTCGAAGGTTACAGGTGCATTCAAAATTCCAGGTCTATGTTCTTCAAACTTCAAATAGGAAATGAGAATAGGAACTTTAACCAATGAGCCTGGATGAAAAGGAACTTTTCCTTGAAAGCTCATCCAGTTTCCTTTCTTGAAATCTCGCAGATACACCGAAGCGTTATTCAACAATCCCGCTTTCTTCTTTTCCGCAACAAGCGCATCAACTTTCGATTTGAAAGAACTATACAGCGCCGACTCATTCTCAGGTTCGGCATACTCCAAAGGCTTAATGTATTCGTATCCGAGTAGACGCTTAATGTTATAGGAACACGCGCCAGAATTGACAGACGCCTCGTCCTTTTTTACAGAAACTTTTTTAGCGACAATATATGTCGCCGCACTGCATAGCACAGAAGCAGCAAGCACTGCGGTAAGCGCTTTCTTTTTTGAAATCATATTTTAAACGTGTTGGTTTGTCCCTTGCAGAGGACGGCGTGAAGATATGTACTTCATTGAAACTTTGAATTTGAAGTGGATGTCTGTTTTCCTTCACTCTTGGATTTCAATCCGCAACTAACTTCGAAGACATTCGCCTCTGCATTCGTGCTTTGCACATTCGTAACTCCGTTACATTCGTTGCTCTGCAACATTCGTCCTTCGGACTTCATTACCTTTGCCAAAACTTTATAACATGCGCTCAAAACTTATCGCTGGAAACTGGAAAATGAATACGAATTGGGAAGAGGCGAAAGCCTTGTTCCAAGCGGTGAACGAATTTCCTTCCAACAACAAATCAATGGCCGTGTGTGTGCCGGCTTGTTATCTAGCTGGACTATGCCCAACACATCCGAATCTTTCGGTGTTCGCGCAAGATTGCAGCGCACATGAGAAAGGAGCATACACTGGAGAAATTTCTGCGACGATGTTGGCTTCTCTCGGAGTGAAAGGAAGTTTGGTTGGACACAGCGAGCGCAGACAATACCACAATGAAACTTCAGAATTATTGAAGCGAAAAGTAGATCAGTTGTTGGCCAATAATCTAACGGCTATTTATTGCATTGGTGAAACGCTTGAAGAACGCAACAACGAGTTGCATTTCGCGACAGTGACGAAACAAATTGAAGAAGTAATCGGACATCTTTCTGCCGATCAAATGAAGAACATTGTCATTGCATACGAACCCGTTTGGGCAATAGGCACAGGCGTTACAGCAAGCAATGAACAAGCGCAAGAGATGCACGCACACATTCGCTCGTTCTTGAATACTATGTTTGGAGAAGTCGCAAACGACATTCAGATTTTATACGGAGGAAGTATGAACGCCGCGAACGCACAAGCGCTTTTAGCTTGTGAAGATGTTGACGGTGGATTGATTGGAGGCGCTTCATTGAAGGTTGCCGATTTCGAATTTATTTACAACGCC
>JBILTL010000199.1:0-3023 GCA_044371535.1 Flavobacteriales bacterium
ATCACAAAATATTTGATCTGAACCAATTGATCCTGCAGTAGGGACAACTACAGTGATTGCAACTGATGGTGTCCATGAACTAGAGATGCCGTTTGAACATGCCGCGTTTGTAAAGTTGACTACAGTTGCTCTTCTGTAATAGGTTGTTTGGGTTAAGGTTCCTGGGTCGTAACTAGAGGATGTTGCACCTGCAATGTCAGCCCAAGTTGAATTGTCAATACTACTCTGCCATTTATAAGTCACAGAAGAAATAACCCCATTACCCGTTCCTTGGGTTCCGTCTGTAGCGCTCGTTATTGCATTTGGATCTGTGCCAGAACATATTGTTTGGGCGTTTGTGATACCACCTGCAGTAGGGCTTGCAGATTGCACTACTACATTGAAGGAGTAAGTTGTCGAGACAATTGAGAAGTTACTTATATCAACTGCCTGTGCCGAATAAGTAACTACATAGTTACCTGGACCAACTGCAGAGTTGTTTGTTGGACCACCACCCTGACTTACCGAGGGTGACCCACAGGTACCAGATGTACTTGCGGTTGGAGCGGTCCAGGAAACAACTTCAGTACCATTGCCGTCGCAGTCTGTGAAATACAATGTAGAACCCGCAGGTGTCACTGATCCACTATTCGACGGAAAAACCACCGAGCATTGTGAATAGGATGCATTGTTCAACAAAACCAAAAAGCCGAGAGTGAAAAAACTGGACAGAACTTTTTTGAAATCCATTGGAAAAACTAAATATTGTTAATAATCTCAAGTTGTTAAAATCCAAAAAACACATGTGTTTCTTGACAATTCTAACCACACCCGCGCAAAGGTAGATAAAAACTATTCAAAAACACAACAGTTAATGATCTTTATCAACTGATATTTGTTTATAGAATTTGTTGGTTTCAAGAAAAAAGGGCCTCTTTCGAGGCCCTTTTCATATGTCTTAAACTTCGATTAGAAGTGGAAGTGAACCAATACAGCCGCTGGAGCAACTCCGAACGCGTTGTTATCAGTATCAAGACCGAATGAAGAAGACTTACCACCTTTAACAGCTTCAGCTCCTTGGATAGTCGTCTCAGAAGCACCAGTGCTAGAGAAGCCTAATCCCCATCCGAATTCACCACCGATAGAAATCTTAGGTAAAACAAAGTACTCAGCACCAACGAAAGCGCGAACACCTAACCCGAAAGTAGATCCGTCTTTCTCTTCAGTGATTTGTCCATCTACAGCACCTGCACCGTACTCGTAAGAAGTCTTGCTTCCGCCTAGTCCAACTAATGCCATAGCACCATAATAACCTTGAAGACGAGTGTTACCACGACGGTACTCAACACCACCACCTAATGTAATGTTGTTATAGCTGTTTGTTACAACATCTTCGTTTGTTCCAGAAGGTGTAGTTACTTTATCAGAACCAAATCCGATACGTACCATTCCGCGGTAAGCCATTTTATCTGTCATGAATTTCTTACCAGTAATAGCAGTTGCTCCATTAGTGTAACCCATTCCGAAACCTGTGTTTGAACCACCGTTCAACATGTTTCCGAAGTAAGTCAACATTGAAGAAGCGTCTGCTCCAATGGCATACTCTCCAGCTTCAGGTAAATAGTTTTCACCTTTCTTAGATGTTAATTGAGCATTCATTGTGCCCACAAGCGCTACAGAAGCGCAAAACAAAAAGATTTTTTTCATAGTTTGAAAAGTTTGATTTCGTCAAACTTAGGAGGAACTTGAACTGATTCATCTCATTCGAAATTAACATTTCAACAACATGTGGTTTATAATGGTCTTACTCCCACAAAATCAACCGTTTGGAGGGTTTTCTTATAACAAAAAAAAGGCCGAAGCCTCTTCTTTATTTCATTTAAGCACAAACTTATTTGATGATCTTGTACAATTCTTTCAGGTTAGGCTCAAGAATAATTTCAATTCTTCTGTTTCTAGCTTTATCGTTCACATCCAATGGGTGATATTCACTTCTTCCAGATGCTGATAATTGTGATGGGTCAATACTGCTATTTGCAGTAATTAATTTAATCACCTCTGTTGAACGCAATACACTCAACTCCCAGTTATCTCTTGGTATAGATCCCCCGGAACTAATCTTGTCGGTATCGGTATGTCCTTCAACAATAATATTCAAATCCTTTTCATCTTGGATAATTTTTGCGAGTTGAATGATTGCCGATTTTCCATCTGCATTGATGTCTGTTTTTCCTGAAGGAAATAATAATTGCGCTTCCATGCTCACATATACTTTTCCGTTCTCTTCACGAACCGTAATTCCTTTGTTTTTGTAGTTCAACAACGCTGCTTCCAACTTTGCTTTTAACAACTCGCTGGCACTGCGCTGCGCTTGCAACAAAGAATCAAGCTCTTTGATCTTAACCTCACGTTCAAACAAATCTTTTTGCGCCTTGGATAACGCCAATTGTTTTTCTTTAACAGATTTCTCAAGTTTGTAAAGCGAATCTTCTTTCACTTGAAGTGCTTCTTTTGCACGCTCCAAATCACGAAGCAATTTTTTATTTTCTTCCAAAGAGTTGCTGTACAGCTTTTCGTTTTTCGCCAAAAGCTCGTTGTTCAACTCGTTTACTTTATCGTACATCACACGAAGTCGGCGGTATTCCTTGCCGTACAAAGTCGTGTCTTCGTTCAACTTGTTAATTGATTTCTTCAACGTTTCAATTGTAGCACCTTGTTCTTTCGTTGTTGCGCTAACATTGTCAATCTGCTTTTGCAGCTCCTTGTTTTCAACGTCAGACTCCTCCTTTGCTGTTTTCATTTCAGCAAATTTTCTTTGAGGCACACAGCCCACAAATCCTATAGCCACAATCAGCGCCAGGGATAAAATCACTTGAATCTTTCTCATAGTTCGTTTAATGTCCTTCAAAATTGCAGCACAATTCAATCTTGAATAATGCTAAGTTTTTGAATTGTTAACCACCGCTTGTTCGTCAAGTTTGGTTTAACCCTGTATTGTGATCAAAAAACAAGGGCATTTTCGTGGCCATGAATCACATTTCTTT
>JBILTL010000175.1:0-3009 GCA_044371535.1 Flavobacteriales bacterium
TGTCTTCCTTTACGAACGTTCGGAGACATGCCAATGCTGTGTAAAACGAAGTCTACCTTTCCACCGAAGTGTTCCATAGACTTGTCGAATAAGTTTTCTAAATCTGCTTCGTTTGTTGCATCTGCTGCAAAAATTGGAGCGTTAATCTTTTCAGCCAAGCCGTTGATTTCACCCATACGCATAGCAATTGGAGCGTTGGTTAAAACAATCTGAGCGCCTTCTTCTGCAGCACGTTCAGCCACTTTCCATGCGATACTCATGTTGTTTAACGCACCACTAATAATTCCTTTTTTGCCTTTGAGTAATTGACTTGACATAGTATTAAGATTTAGACTTCAAAAATACATTTTTTATTTCATTGAAACTTCCTGAACTGAAAGCATATTCACAATGGGTTGTTCACTATAAAGACTTTGCTTGCAATCTTGCGGAGCATCTTGTGAAACATCTTTGCCTGCAATCTTGCGGAGCAACTTGTTACTTAACTTTCATAAACACACGAAATCCGACATCTCTATTTGGAATGTTATAAAGCGCACGGGTATCATGAATAGCGCAGTCTTCCGGATACTTCAAAAAACTTCCACCTTTTGTAATTTCTGGATCTAAAGTCATTTCTGCAACATTTCCGCAAACATTGTACATGCCATTGTTGCTGGGTGAATAAGATTTCACAGGTTCAGTTTGTTGAGATTGGTAGAATTCATCGTGAAAATTCGCTTTTCGAAAATCGGGGAAATTCAGATAACTAGTCAAGCCGTTTGAAAATATATTCAAATCGATATATTTAGAACGAGCATTATTCTCCTTATAAAGATGGTTGTTTAACCAAGGATAATCTATTTCTTTTTGACTGTATTTATCTTTTTTGTAATAGGCTTCCTCTTGAGATTTATTCTTGAAACTTAAGGCTGCAGTTTCCCATTCTGAAACAGTTGGAAGAGTAAATGTCATCTTTTGAAATTTCTTATCGGCATAACCAGAATACACTTCGTTCAACCAATTGCAATAAGCCATAGCAGCTTCACGGGTTATTGAGAAGATGGGGTATTCGTTATAGGCAGGATGAGATAAATAATAGGGAACTCTTTCGATGTGGGAAATTTGACCATTCCATCCCGCGAAAGTATCTGGCAAAAAGGTTGAAACATTTTTACCTTGAGCTTTTAGATCATTTACAAAGTACCTGTAATTTACAATCGAGCATTCAAACTTCGAAGCGTAAAGCGAGTCGTTGATTTTAACGAGTTCCTTTTCTAACTTTTTACAAAATTCATTTTTATCGAAGGATGAATTTTGAGCGGAACCGATTTGAATTAATAATGAGAGAAGTGATGTGAGGAGAAAGAGTTTTTTCATGCTATTCGAGTTGGTCTATTTACTTTAAATGCAATGCATATGTATTTATTGTAAATCTATCAACTTTTTGAATACGAATATTCTCTTGTTTGCGAAGCATGCAAATTGCAAGCAAAGATGTTTCGCAAGATAGCAAGCATGCGAAGCATTTTCCTCATTCTTCCCTTTTCTTCCCCATTCTTACCCTCTCTTAACTTATTGAGGCCCCTCTTAAGAATTCGTCGATCGCCATCCTTTTCTTCCCTTCCAACTGAACTTCCAAAAGATTGTAATACCCTCCATTCACCGCCAACTTCAAAAACGTCTTATTGTCGGAATTAAAGGAACCTAAATCGAATGAATGTTCGGTTTCTTCTGGAAGGCCTTTGTGAATCTTTAAGGTCTTACCTTGAAATGTAGTGAAGGCGCCAGGGAAGGGGGTAACGCCGCGAACGCGGTTGTGAACCACGGCTGGAGTGTCCGTCAATCGGACTCTTCCGTCTTCTTTTAAAAGTTTAGGTGCGTGCTTTAATTCGCTGGTAATAAGTTCTTCTTGAGCTATTGGTTGAACCTTTCCTTCTTCCAAAAGATCAATGCTTCGAACCAACAATTCAGCTCCTTCGTGCATCATACGCTCATACAATTCGCCAGCCGTTTCATTCGGACCAACCATCATTTTATGCTGACCCAAAACTTCTCCAGTATCTATTTCATGCTTTAGTCTGAAGGTCGTGCATCCGGTTTCTGTTTCACCATTCATGACCGCCCATTGAATAGGAGCAGCTCCGCGGTATTGCGGAAGGAGGGAACCGTGCAAATTCAATGTCCCCAATCGAGGCATGTTCCAAACCACTTCAGGAAGCATGCGGAAGGCGACAACCACAAATAAATCGGCATTCAGGTTTTTCAAATCTTGAACGAACTGCTCGTCGCGCAATTTTTCAGGTTGAAACAAATTCAAACCGTCTTGAACCGCAAACTTCTTCACATCGCTTTCGTTCAACTGCTGTCCGCGCCCTGCGGGTTTATCCGGAGCAGTAACAACACCAACAACTTCGTGTTTGCTGTTCACCAGAGCATTCAGCGAGGTGGTCGCAAATTCAGGAGTGCCAAGAAAAACAATGCGTAAAGACATTAGATGTTGAAGTATTGCGAAGCTTGTTCGTGCGGAGAAACAATTTTGTAATAGTATTTTCCAGCAGAAAGCTGATTCTTTTCAAAGGTGAAAATATGATCTCCTTTCGGGAACTCTTCGTTGGCGAGTGTTAGAATTGACTGATTCTCTTCGTTGAATATCTGAATGTCTAAATGCATTTTCATGTTCAAGGTCAATGCGATTTGTCCTTGTCCAGCTTCTGTCCAATTCAATTCGTTCGGAAGGGCTGGGTATAAATTCTGAACATGCTGCTTGCGCATGACATGCAACATACGCTTGTACAACACATACGTAAGCATGGCAAGCAAAGACACCAACAATACGTTCCTTAACAATTCAAATGTCTTCATATTATAAACTTATTATTCCTTCAATTTTTGCAGCTTCCTCGTACTTCTCGAAAATCTCATCAACGCTCATCATCATGGCATGAACCGTAATAGAGGTGTATTTTCCATTTGCACTCCACTTCATCTCGAAATGCGCACTTTCACCAAAGATCAATTTCACTGCCG
>JBILTL010000176.1:0-3003 GCA_044371535.1 Flavobacteriales bacterium
TCTGATCTTCGTTTTGAATGATAAAACCTATCGGCGCGCCGGTAGCTATTCCATTCAAAACACCTGAAAGAATTTGAACGCGATCTGACTCTTTTCGAGAAGTAGTTAGATCGCTTTGTCCTGGCTTACGTCGATCTAATTCCATTTGAATAAATACATCATCGATGATTACCCCAGCTGGGCAACCGTCAATTACACCGCCGATAGCGGGACCATGCGATTCTCCAAAAGTGGTAAGTCTAAATAATGTTCCAAATGTGTTTCCCGCCATGATGCAAATTTAGTTCGCTTTTGAGTCTACAAGTTTTCCATTTACAATTACTTGATCAATGTTATTCTCTCCGAAATAGTAGAATAATTCAGTAAGCGAATTAAGAGGCTTGGTAATAATCAATGAAGCCTTCTTTCCAACTGCGACACTGCCTAAGACATCTTGAACATCCATAGCATAAGCACCGTTCAATGTAGCTGCATTTACTATTTCTCTCGGAAGCATCCGTTGTTGAATACATGCGAGACTATTTACAAAATTCATATTTCCTGAAGGGGAAGAACCTGGATTGAAGTCCGTGGCTAAGGCCAATGGCAAACCGGCATCAATTATCTTTCGAGCAGGTGTATATGGAATTCGTAAAAAGAAGGAACACGCCGGAAGAGCCACGGGCATAGTGTTTCCATGACTAAGCGCTTCCAAATCCTCATTCGAAAGTTCTTCTAAGTGATCGACACTTCGGGCGTTTCTCTTCACTGCTGCTTCTACCCCACCAATTACATTAAACTGATTCACGTGAACCTTGGCTGGTATTCCAAACCTTTGCGCTGCATCGATTAACAAATTCATTTGCTCAACAGAAAAATACCCTTCCTCACAAAACACATCTACAAAATCTGCGAGTCCTTCTGCTGCAACTATTGGAAGAACTTGGTTCACCATAAGTTGAATGAATTCATCAACTCTTTCTTTGTATTCAAGAGGAATGGCATGCAGAGCCAAAAACGTTGCCTTTATCTCAACAGGGTGCTCTTCTTTCAGACGTTTAATTACACGAAGCATCTTGAGCTCTTTTGCCTCATCTAAACCGTACCCACTTTTAATTTCAACGGCTACAGTTCCTTGCTGCATCATCACATTCAATCGTTCAAAGGCAGCGGCGAACAACTCTTCTTCACTCATTGAAGCTAACTTCTTTGCGCTATTCAAAATTCCTCCACCACGTTTCGCTATTTCCTCGTATGTCAATCCGTTTAATCGATCTTCAAATTCATCTGCACGTGAAGCCGCGAATACGGTATGCGTATGACTGTCGCACCAACCTGGGAGTACAAGTTTTCCGGCAGCATCAATGATTGTCAAATCGCGCCAATCTTCTATTCCATCAAACTCGTCCATTGAACCGAAGGCAGCAATTCTTCCATCTTCGATAGCCAACCAAGCGTTTTCAATGCTTGGAAGCACATTCATTTCTGTACCTTTAACCAGAGTGACATCCTGAGAATGAGTTCCGTAAAGCGATTTTATATTTTTTATGAATATTTTCATGTTGTACAAAGATGCATTATTCCTAAATTTGCCGTCCCGCGCCTATAGCTCAGTCGGTTAGAGCAACAGACTCATAATCTGTGGGTCCCTGGTTCGAGCCCAGGTGGGCGCACAAAGATAACCCCGCAATTGCGGGGTTTTTCATTTCATTATTCAACAACTATTTTCTTTGTTGAAATTGACTTTTCACTGGAAAGCTTTAGCCAATAAACTCCCGGTTTCAACTTTTCAGCTTCATTGAAAAAACCTTGTTGTAAAATCACTTGCTTCAACACACGCTTACCCGCGGCATCAAAAATCTCAATTGCATTGAATATTTCATTCGTCCATTGAATTGAAAATGTCCCTTGACTGGGATTCGGAAATACGTTTACACTATTGCCTTCAACGTCGTTAACATTTCCGCATAACATGCATGCAGCAAGAGGATCAGCAGAGACAAACGAATGATTGGTTACATAATCCGTGTAAAGCGCTTCAACACATTCAGCATTCAAAAAGTATCGAAGCCAAGCAGTCATCATCGTTAAATATGCTTCTTGTTGGTCTGCCCTAGACAAGCTTCCACCCAATGGTTCACCGAAATCGCACAAAGTACCCGAGTCAATGAAGCCGCAATGCGAACCTCCGGTTAGTGATACAAATGTTTTGCACCCATTGGTGCCATCAAAAATGGGTTGATGATTATCGGAAGGTGGTGTGACCGCGTCTTCGCTTCCTGAAAATACCAAGGAGTTACAATTAACAGAAGCCGCTGCAGCAATAGCGCTTGGATTTGTTTCCGCAGGAGCAAGACCAACAACTGCATCTATCAATGGGTCCGAAGCGGCGGCTAACCAAGCGGCACCTCCCCCCATACTATGTCCAATTATTGCTTCCCTTTCTTGATTCACGATGTTGTACAAAATTGAAGTTGAATTTTGTGACTCTTGTTGAAGGGCATGCGTTACAAATGCCAGATCGAGACCGAACTCTTGATGGTTCGGGGCGAATCCCGCTTCTGTATTGACCAGCGCAACGACGAAACCGAAAGGGATCAATTGTTCCGCAATTAAATCATAGTTTGCAGCCCCAATAACAAAACCATGTCCTACCGCAATCGCTGGGTATCCAGATAACCCTAAAAAAGCAGGATCTAAAGCAGCGATGTTATCTCCTGCAGAAAGCGCTGGGTAATAGACTTCGCATGGAATTGAACGATTGTTTCGAGTTGCATCTGTGAAGGTTAGGGAGGTATGTCCAAGACCTTGTGCGAAAGAATAACAGCAAGAGAAAAAAGCAAAAACAAAAAGTAGCGTTTTATTCATTTTATTTTTTTTGAAGGGGAACTACTTGAATTCCTTGTGAAGATTCAATCACAAAATAATACTGTCCAACTGGCTGCGGAGTAAGATCTACGTGATAAATAGCCCATGGTTCGCTGTAGTTGTAATCCCACTTGTAATACTTCACCGACCTTCCGC
>JBILTL010000069.1:0-10508 GCA_044371535.1 Flavobacteriales bacterium
TTAAGCGTATGAAAAATATCATTCCATTTAGCGATAAGACTTGGGTTGAAGGTGCCGAAAATACTGAGTTCCCGATACAAAATCTTCCTTTCGGAATATTCTCTTCGGGAAGAGGAGATTTTCGAGTGGGCGTGGCCATTGGAAATTACGTCTTAGATATTTTTCGTGTCTTTCAACAGAATCACATCTCTGCATTGCCTTTCGGTTCTGAAGAATACCGATCACATTCATTGAATAAAATGATGAAGCACGGCAAGAAAGCGTGCTCGGCTTTGCGAATGAGACTGGCCGATTTGCTGAACGCCAATCAAGATGCAATCGTGAAAAGCGAACTTCGCTCTTGCTTAATAAAAATGAGCGAAGTGCAAATGCATCTTCCCATTGAAATTGGAGATTATACAGATTTTTACAGCAGCCTGGATCACGCCCGCAATGTGGGAACCATGTTCCGCGATCCAGAGAAGGCACTTCTTCCAAATTGGAAACACCTTCCAGTTGGTTACCACGGAAGAGCTTCCAGCATTGTAGTAGACGGAACAGCAGTGACGCGTCCTTGCGGACAAGTAAACGCCTCCGATGAAACACAGCCAACTTATGGTCCAACGAAACAACTCGATTTCGAATTGGAAATGGCATTCGTGACATTCGACGGAAAGCCAATGGGAGAGCGCATTTCAACGCAAGAGGCAGACGATTATATTTTCGGACTTATGCTCTTCAACGACTGGAGCGCACGCGACATACAACGTTGGGAATATGTGCCACTTGGTCCTTTCCTTGCGAAGAACTTCGCTTCAACCGTTTCACCGTGGATTGTTACCTTGGATGCTTTAGAACCTTTCAGAACCCTAGGTCCATTGCAGGATCCAGAGGTTCTTCCATATCTTCAATACAACGGAATAAAAAACATCAATATCAATCTTCAAGTTGAAATTCAAACGGAAGCCGGCGAAAAGCAAGTGGTTTCAAACAGCAATTTCAAACACATGTATTGGAACATGAACCAACAGTTGGCGCACCACACCGTTGGCGGATGCAACGTTCGTTGCGGAGACATGATGGCCAGCGGAACCATTAGCGGCCCAACAGAAGGTTCTTTTGGAAGTATGTTGGAAATTGCGTGGAAGGGAACCAAGCCCGTTCAAATGCCCGACGGTTCAACGCGTTCGTTCATTGCAGACGGAGACACCGTAACCATTACAGGTTTTGCTGAACAAGATGGGGTGAAAGTTGGTTTTGGTAAATGCAGCGGAAAAGTTCTTCCCGCACGCGACTAACTATGGAAGAAGAAAAAATTGAAATTCTCGGAGCCCGAGAAAACAATCTTAAAAATATAGACTTAACCATTCCAAGAAATCAACTTGTTGTCATTACAGGCCTTTCTGGAAGCGGAAAATCATCACTGGCTTTCGATACGCTTTACGCCGAAGGTCAACGTCGTTACATGGAAACGTTCAATGCTTACGCCCGTCAGTTCTTGGGTGAAATGGAACGTCCCGATGTCGATAAAGTAAACGGACTTTCTCCAGTTATTTCCATCGAACAAAAAACAGTTAGCCGCAATCCACGCTCTACAGTCGGCACCATTACTGAAGTCTATGACTTCATGCGTTTGTTATACGCGCGTGCTTCAGACGCCTACAGTCCGGCAACCGGAAAAAAAATGGTGCGCTTCACAGAGGAGCAACTCATTGAAAAAATAGCGAAAGATTTTAAGGCGAAAAAAATCGCAATACTTTCTCCATTAGTAAAAGCAAGAAAAGGTCACTACCGCGAACTCTTCGATTCGCTCATGAAGCAAGGATACGTCCGCGCACGTATCGATGGGAAGTTGAAGGAAATGACGAAAGAGATGAAACTCGATCGCTACAAAGTGCACGACATTGAATTGGTAGTCGATCGTTTTTCTGTTGAACCGAACAACCCTCGTTTGAAGGCTACGGTTCAAACCGCTCTGAAAATGGGCAAAGGAGATGTGATGGTCATGGAATTGGATACCGAAACGGTTCATCACTTTTCCAAAAACCTCATGTGTCCAACATCAGGAATCTCCTTTCCTGAACCTGAACCGAATCTCTTTTCCTTCAATAGCCCTTACGGTGCTTGCAGCTACTGCAGCGGTTTGGGTGAAGTTGCAGAAATTGATATTGAGAAAATAATTCCAGATAATTCGAAGAGCGTTAAGCAAGGTGGAATTACTCCGCTAGGTGAAAACAAGAACTCTTGGATCAACCAACAGGTAGCCGCCATTTTGAAAATGTACGGAGCCACAGTGAATACACCGTTGAAGGAAGTAGACGAAGACGCCATTCAAGTCATACTCTACGGAACCGACGATAAGGTGGAAGTTGAAGGGTCGAACGGACAAACTTGGAACACTCGCTACGACGGACTCATTGCATTTATTGAAAGACATGCGGAAGAAGACGGAAGCCCTGCGGTTCGCAAGTGGTCCGAGTCTTTCATGAATAAAAAGGCTTGTCCTACATGCAGCGGCGCACGTTTAAAAGACACTGCCAGTCATTTCAAAGTAGCAGGAAAGACCATTTCAGAACTAAGCGCATTGAACATTGAAAAGCTCAGCGCGTGGTTCGAAGGCATCGATTCAAGTTTCGATAAAAAACAAAAGATCATTGCACGCGAACCTTTGAAAGAGATCCGCACCCGTCTGAAGTTCTTGCTGAACGTAGGACTGGGATATTTGAATTTAAATCGAAGTGCGAAGACATTGAGTGGAGGAGAAGCACAACGCATTCGCTTGGCCACTCAAATCGGATCGCAACTCGTAGGAGTGCTTTATATCTTGGATGAACCGAGCATTGGATTGCATCAACGCGATAACGAGAAATTAATTCGTTCGTTGAAAGACTTGCGTGACGGTGGAAACAGCGTTATTGTGGTAGAGCACGACAAAGACATGATGTTGGAAAGCGACTACATCATAGACATTGGTCCAGGAGCTGGACGTCATGGAGGTAACGTAGTTGCTGCAGGAAAGCCAAAAGATTTTATTAAAATTGGAAGCGTTACCGCGAATTATTTAAGTGGAAAATCAAACATTCCTGTCCCGAAAGAACGCAGCAAAGGCAATGGAAAGAAGTTGGTGTTGAAAGGTGCGAACGGACATAACCTGAAAGGAGAGACCATTGAAATTCAGTTGGGCACATTCACGTGTGTTACAGGTGTAAGTGGAAGTGGAAAGTCTTCGCTCATAAGCCACACCCTTTATCCGATTCTAAATGCCCATTTCTATAACGGACAGCGCAAGCCTTTGGCATACAAGAAACTCGAAGGACTTGAGCATTTAGACAAGGTTATTGAAATAGATCAAAGTCCCATTGGTCGCACTCCGCGCAGCAATCCGAGTACGTACACTGGAATCTTCACCGACATTCGAAATTTGTATGCTTCGGTTCCAGAATCGCGTATTCGTGGATATCAGCCCGGAAGATTCAGTTTTAATATTTCGGGTGGAAGATGTGAAACCTGCAAGGGTGGAGGTGTTCGTTTAATTGAAATGAATTTCCTTCCCGATGTGTATGTGCATTGCGAAGCATGCAACGGCAAGCGTTACAACCGCGAAACCTTGGAAATTTTCTACAACGGAAAAACCATTTCCGATGTGTTGAACATGACCGTTGAACAGGCCGTTGGATTTTTCGAAAATCACCGAAACATTCACAACACGCTAAAGACCCTGAACGACGTAGGATTGGGATACATCACACTCGGACAGCATAGCACCACGTTAAGTGGAGGAGAAGCGCAACGCGTAAAACTTTCAACCGAACTCGCGAAGCGCGACACCGGTAAGACCATTTATATCTTAGACGAACCCACAACAGGACTTCATTTTCAAGACGTGCAAATGCTCTTGAATGTATTGAATCAACTGGTTGAACGCGGCAACACCGTCTTGGTCATTGAGCACAACATGGACGTCATTAAAAGCGCCGACTACCTCATAGACATGGGCCCCGAAGGCGGTGAAGGCGGCGGAAACGTTGTCGCCACCGGCACACCGGAGCAAGTCGCTAAGAACAAGAAGTCTTTGACGGGATTGTTTTTGAAAAAAGAACTTTAAGTCAAAGACGAATGCCCTTCGGGCGAATCTCTTCGAGGAATGTCTTCGACTTCTCATTTTATTTCTAAAACCGTCAAAGACATTCGCGAAGCATTCCTCGCAGAGATTCGTTGCTCCGCAACTTTAGCCATCGGCATTCCTCGAAGAGATTTGTTGCTTCGCAACATTATTGTTGTATATTTACAACAAAATTGCTACTCTTGAAATCTTCCAATTCCAAAAAATCGGTTCTACAAGAAAGCGCCATGGCTTATGGCAACAGCTTGGGAAGAATAGAAATCATTCGAAAAGGCTTGCCTTATTCAACCATAGACGAGCTTAGTGAACGTATGCAAAGACCCATTAAATTTTTATTGGGTGTCTTGGGTATAGCGCAGACTACCTACAACTTAAACAAGAGGCAAGAAGCTGTGCTTAATAGCAAAGAGTCTGAACTGGTTGTTGCCATCTCTGAATTATTATCGTTTGGCCAAGATGTCTTCAACAACGAAGAAGAGAAATTCAATCGTTGGTTGGAAATGCCGAATCAATCGTTGAACGGCATTACACCGCAGTCGCTCTTCGATACCCTTTCCGGTGTTGCAGAGGTACGCAAGTGTTTGAATAGAATTGAATACGGAAACTTCGCCTAATGCTGGTTTATAGAATCGACCGCAAGAAGTATTTGAAAGACACCTTGAAAGGCATTGGCGCATCAATGTCTTCAAGTTTTCGTTGGAACAGTGAGCACACGCGCATGGTCTATACTTCAGAAAGCAGAGCGCTTGCTTTACTCGAGATTACTGCGCATTTAAATGGAGTATTGGAAATTCCTACCGATCGGTATTTGGTTGAAATTGAAATTCCAGATTCGTTGAAGATTCAGACATTGTCCATTGCCGATCTTCCAAAGAACTGGAACGCTCATCCGCCTTCCATTTTTACGCAAAACTTGGGCGATATTTTTGTCCAAAAATTGAAAGCCCCAGTCTTGAAAGTTCCGAGCAGCATTGTCCCGCAAGAATTCAATTTGCTCATCAACCCCATTCATCCCGACGCTCACAAAATCGAAGTCATCTCGAAAGAGCGCCTTGCTTTCGATCCGCGCATCGTTCGTTAACTCTTCGAAATGATTATTTTCCCCTCATGAGAATTGTTCAAGTTACTCTTTCAGAATTGTCATTGCTTCAAGAAATTTCGAAGAACACCTTTGAAGAAACGTTCGCTGCTTTCAACACGAAGGAAGACATGACGCATTACTTCGAGCACAATCTTTCATTGGATCAACTCGCGCTTGAAATGCAATCTCCAGCATCTTCATTCTATTTTATTTATGTTGAAGAAGAGCTGTCGGGATACATAAAATTGAATATCTCTGAAACTTTCGAAATCGAACGTATTTACATCTTGAATAAATTTCAAGGAATTGGAGTAGGGAATACACTCATGAATTTTGCTTTTGATCAATCGAAATCGCTTGGCTTCAACTCCCTGTGGCTCGGAGTCTGGGAGCACAACACCAAAGCCATTTCATTTTACAAATCTCTTGGTTTCATCCCCTACGACGAACACGATTTCCTTCTCGGCTCCGACCTCCAACGCGATATTCTAATGCGTTTGGAGTTGAATTGAAAATCGGCACTTCAAAATCGTCGCAGACATTCGCGAAGCATTCCTCGAAGAGATTCGCCCAAAGGGCATTCGTTGCTCCGCAACATTCGCCTCCGGCATTCGTGCAAAGCACATTCGTCCTTCGGACATTCGTTGCTCCGCAACATTCTTCCAATTTCATTGGAATAGTTTCTTATTTTTATAAAAAATTATCCGTGAGCCAGATTAAAGACGCAGTAAGGGAGCTACTCATATTTCTTCATTTCGATTTGACGAAAAATTTGAAGTACGATAGGCTTACGCGTAGAATCATGAAAGACGGAATTCAAGCCAACTTCAACTGCATTGATATTGGCTGTCACAAAGGAGAAATGCTCAACTACATGCTGAAGCTTGCCCCACAAGGAAAGCACTTCGCGTTTGAACCCATTCCTTCGTTGTACAATCAGCTTGCTTCAAAGTATAAAAACAGAGCTTCGGTTTTTCCATACGCCCTTTCGAATTCATCTGGAGAAACAACTTTTCAATGGGTGAAAAACGCTCCTGCATACAGCGGCATCAAACGTCGCAGATACGACATCGACAATCCGGAAATTGAAGAGATCACCGTTGAGAAGAAACTACTCGACGATATTATTCCAACCACAACCCCCATTCATTTTGTGAAAATAGATGTGGAAGGTGCAGAGTTCGGAGTGTTAAAAGGCGCGAAGAATCTACTCGCTGAACACAAACCCACCATTCTCTTCGAATGCGGAAAAGGGGCAAGCGACTTCTATGACACCAATCCGAAAGAATTACATTCCTTTCTCTCCAATGAAATAGGACTGAATGTTTTCACGTTACAAGATTTCATCTCTAACAACAAACCCCTGTCTGGACATGATTTCGAAATCAGCTTCAACAACAACACCGATTATTATTTCATTGCCAGCGCACGTTCATAATACGGGCGAAAAATATTTCGCCCCTAAGTCTTACCTTTGCCCAATGAAAAACATTTTTCGTATCACAGCACTCGCCTTTGTTGCAACACTATGCTCATTCAACACAAAGGCTCAAACCCCCTACAGACAATTCGGAATTAAGGCGGGAATGAATATTTCCAACGTGAATTCAAATATACCTTCCTACACCACGAAAGATATTCTAGGCGGAAATATAAGCGTGACATATGACCGTGTGCACATGCGCTTTTTAACGGTAGGTGGTGAGTTCAATTGGGTTCAACGGGGATTCACCAATCCGTTAACCATTACAGATTCAGTAGGTACTACATTGGGATTAGCAGATCTTCGAAACAGGTTTAATTATTTTTCTGTTCCTCTCAAGCTTGGCGTTCAGTTCGGAAATCGCGTGTATATTTTCGGAAATGCAGCATTCATTCCCGGATATTTGTTGAAAGCAATTTCAGAGGTTCCAGTGGTGGATGAAAATGGACAAATTATAGATTACACATGGCAAGACGCAACCAATACCGCCTCTCAATTCGATTTATCTACACAAATTGAGGTAGGTATAGGTGTAACGAAAGCCAAGAGATTCAAGTTCTATGTTTCAGCAGCCAAGCAACAAGCATTGCTCAACATTTTCGACGATCCGCAATCCACTTTCAACATAAAATCTACCGGCATTATTTTTTCAACCGGAATGAAAATTGAATTCGGAAAAGGATTGTTTAGATAAACTTCCGAATTCCCGCATGCACCGCATAAATAAGGGGTGTTAGGGCTACGGCAATTCCCATCTTCAACAAATAATTCGTAGGGGCCACTTCAGCAAAAGTGTTCCAGTCCATTTTTCCAGGCAGGACGAATCCAACGTACAAAACCACAACGGTGTCTATAATTTGAGAAACCACCGTACTTCCAGTGCTACGAAGCCAAATGTGATTGTTACCCGTTTTGCTTTTAATCCAATGGAAGATGGTCACGTCTAACAATTGCGAAATCAAAAACGCCGCAATACTTCCAACCATAATCCAAGGCGCTTGTCCGAACACCGCTCCGAATTGATTGTCTGTCACACCAATTCCAGGAACAGCAGGAATTTGAAGTGCGAGTAGAACTATGATGAAGCAGTAGCCAATAAGTATGGTCGTGATCCACGACAGTCGTCGAACGGCCTTTTCACCATAAAATTCATTCAATGTATCTGTTAGCAAAAACACAATGGGCCAAGGTAGAACCCCAACTATTGTAATGAACGTGTGCTTCCAATTTCCAATTTGAATAGGAATTTGAATGAGCTTACTCGAGATCAGCTCTGCCGTTATTGCATTGGTAATAAAAAGTCCGGCTAGGAATATAAATAGCCATTCGCGACGTGTAGAAAAGGATAAAGGTGATTCCATATTATTAAAAAAACACTTTGTAAGTCACACTGTTCAATTGAAGGAAATAGATTCCAGCTGCATAATTCGAAATATCTACTCGCAAGCCGTCGGTAACTTTTCCCTTCAACAATTGCTGTCCATTCGCATTTGAAAGACTGTACTTCCCACTAAAATTTAAAGAAGTTATTTCGTTGTTATTTATGTTGAAGGGTAAAGACGGATTTTCAATTTCGTCTACTGAAATAATTCCTGAATGAAAGGCGAAAGCATAGTCTCCCGGACGAGGATTCAATACTTCGAAGCGACCGTTCCAATTCGTGGTGCTTCCAGAAGTGATTAATGTTGAATTTGGAATTTCCACCCACGGCTCTAAGGCATTCCATCTATAGAGTAAGACCATGTTACTTTCATCTATGCCGAATTGCTCAACCAATTGAAACAACGATGTGTCCAAAGCACTTGTGGCAGTAGCCGTTCCGTTAAATCGCAATGTCATTTTAGTTGAAGTGGTTTCGTTAGCGTAGGTGTTCACATGCCAAAAGCGGTCTGGAGAAACAATGTAATCGGTGAGTGGAAGCGCACTTACACGATCAGCTGCGGTTAAATGCATTTCAGCACGAACAAAAATGCTGTCCATATTTCCCAAATCATTAACATCATATTCAAAATTCGCAAAGGTTAAATCGTGCGACCCCGTGGTTGAGTTCCAAGCCTCATCTGCTAACGTAGCGTAATGCAAGTTATCTGCTCTGTTCAACATAACATGCGCAGGTTCGAACAAGACAGTCGCTGTCGCTGTGCTCGATTCTCCAGAAGCATGAATAAGCACGGTGTCTGTATTTCCTTCAAAATCCATGACAGTCACTTCAAGAGGAACATTGTTCAAGTAGTCTGTATTGTGATGAAGGTATTGGTCTACATGCACGTTCAATTCGTATCCGAGAAATTGTGTGGAATAACTATATCCCTTCAACCTAAAATCTGGAAAGCCGGGCTGAAACACCCATCCGTTAAAGAATTCAGAAAGGTCCTCTGTGGTATACGCTTGAAAGAAATCGCGCATTTGAACTGAATTCAATGTGTTGAATTGATATTCAGTTATTAGGTCGTGAATGGCTTGAAAGAAATTCTCATCTCCAATGAATCCACGAAGCGAATGAGCCACATCGGCTCCTTTGTTGTAAACGGTTTCGCCGTAAGTAATGTTTTCGGGTATGGCGTTCAAGGGGAAATAACCACCGTCGCTGCGTGGTGCATTCAACAAGACATCTCTGTGATTGTTTCGAATGGAAGTGTTGTAGGCATCTGTTCCGTAAAGCCATTCTGTGAAAATGCGTTCGCTGTAGGAAGCCCAACCTTCGTTGATCCACATGTCAGCTGCCGTCTCACATGTGATTAAATCGCCCCACCAGTGGTGACTGAGTTCGTGTGCGTAAAGAGTTTCGTACGCCGTTGTTCCATCAATTGCAAAGAGCGGATAAGCAACATTGGTAGCGTGTTCCATGGCGCCACCGGTAAAGGGAACAGCGGTGAATCCAACTTTGTCGAACGCATAGTTTCCGTATTTCGTTTCGAAGGCTTGCAGCGCATCGTGCAAATGCACGAAACTGTTTTTCATATCTAACGTGTCTGCAGCCCTTGCTGCAAGCCAGATCGGGCGGGTGTATCCGCCAAGGGAAGTGAATTCATCTTCAATATGGGTGTAATTCGTAACGGCTACACTGGCCAAATAGGAGGGAACCGGTTGCAGTAAATTCCAGGTAGTCAGCAAGGAGTCTCCTCCTACATTTTCCACCGAAGAACGCAATCCACCGCAATAGGAAGATCTTCCTCCATCTGTTAAAGTCTGTATCGTATACGTGCAGCGTTCTCTGAAATTGTCGAAACACGGGAACCACACCCTTCCAAAATTGTGCGGAAGCGCATTCATTCCCACACCCATATTATAGGCATAGCCACTGCTATAATAAAAACCTCCCCAACTGGCGTCTTGAATTGGACTACCGTGGTAATAAACACGAACAGAGAAAACTACCCAGGAAGGAAGGTTGGGAAGATCAATGAATAAATCAGGCCCCGAATGATTGAAGGTAGCAGATACAGAATTAACGAAAACAGAATCGGTGGTTAACCCTTCAAGGTCAAGATGTAATTGCGGGATATTCACCATTAATGGCGAAACAACAATATCCGCATAACCGCGAAGATTGTTACTCGAAAAATTCGTGAAGTCGAGGTATATATAGGTGTCAATAATGTCTACAGTATCACAACGGCTGTTGCTATTGGAGATGTTTTTTATTGAATGAGGGTGATTGCATTTTGTATTGGTAAACCCTTGTCCGTTAGAACGTAATGCCTGAATAAAGCAAAGGGCAATTAACAATAGATACCGTAGAAAAATGTGCTTCATGACTGCAAGATATTCTAATTTCACGAAACAACCTTTTTCAAAGTGGCCGAGTCTTTACAATGAGCTGTAAAGAATTGAAACCACTT
>JBILTL010000177.1:0-2949 GCA_044371535.1 Flavobacteriales bacterium
AAAAAAATAGGTAAAACGCCTTGTGGTCATATTCCAAAAATACGTGAGAAAGAATAAACAATTTTAATTGATTCGCTAATCTTCGTCAGAGGCTAAGAATTTCTCGTTTTGAACGAAATTCCAATCCGTCAATGTCTTTAAAAATGCAACCAGCGCATGTTCCTCCTCGGCTGTTAAATTCAATTTTTTAACTCTCGCATCACGCGTTGCTCCCGCTCCACCCCCATGGTTGTAAAACGAAACCACTTCCTCCAACGAGCTCATCGAACCGTTATGCATGTAGGGCGCAGTAAGTTCAACATTTCGCAACGTTGGCGTTTTGAATTTACCTCTATCCGCCTCTGAATAAGTTCTTCGCTCCAATCCAATGTCGGCATCTTCAAAACCTAAACTGTAAAACTTGTAGTCTGTGAAAAACGGAAGTGCATGACAACTGCTGCACTGCGTTCGCTCCGAAAAAAACAAATTCATTCCCTGCTTTTCCAATTCAGAATAATCGTTCGACTTCAAAAAATAATGACGATCAAATTTCGAATCACCGCTGATCAAAGCACGTTGGAAACAAGCGAGCGCTCTAGTAATGACAAACGCATCCAATTCCCTTCCGTAAGCCGCCTTGCTTAATTCAGCATAATTCGATTTACTCTTCAATCGAGCAATGACTTCCTCCATACTTAGCGCTAACTCATGTTTTTCATGAATAGGTCCAAGGGCTTGAAGTTCCAATGTTGGCACTCCACCTTCAGACATAAAATAAGGCGACCATGCTAAATTCACCAAGGTTGGCGCGTTGCGAGCGAATTCATTTTCATGGAAGGAAGAGACCGTTCTTCCATCTGTAAAAGCCGAAGGAAGCCGATGACAGGATGCACAAGATTGATCTTCGTTCTTCGACAATTGTTTTTCGTAAAACAATTTTTTTCCTAATTCGAATCGAAGAAGTGTTGGCTCATTTCCTTCAGGGAAAATTATTGAAGGAAAATAATGCGGTTGTTTGAATGAAATGGACTTGTCCTGCAATCCTTCATTGGCGCAGCCAACAAGAATTCCAACTAAGAAAAAAAATGAAACTATTTTTCTCATTGAAGGTGAAACGCAGTCACAAAATTATTCGTCATGCGCTCTGCCAATGGAAAATTCGAAGTGGTGTGCGTAAGATTATCAATCGATAAATCAATCGGATCCCCAGGTCTATTGAACACACTGTCAACAGCCACTTCAATGTTGAAAGTACGCGAATCTCCTTCCGCCAAACTCACATTTCCTGTATTGAAATGAAGCACGCGATACAGCGGATCATCGCCCATATGGAACGAATACGAATCCATCAAAGGCGCATTGGGGGCGCCCGTTAACTCATACCTTCCTTCCACCTTCACGAAAATATAGCCGGTGTTCCAGTACCAAAACATTCCGTTGGAACCTTGAACACTCAAAGGATTAGAGTTTGCATATTGCGAAGGATCAACGTTCTTATTCAAATTACCAGGCACACCCACACCGAATGAGAGCGATGAAAAAGACTGAGGCGATACGTTCAAGGAAAGCGTTTGAGGCTCAAGTAACGTGAATAAAAACGCTTGCTTCAACAAGGTTGAATCGGTACCGTTGTGCGCGTAGATGTTCGATAAATAAAACTGGACATTCTCTACACGAAGCTGCTGTCCAAGTGAATTGGTATAAACGGAATCAATCGAAAGCAGCTGACCGTTGTAGGTTGGAACAAACTTCAAATGAACCTTAGTCTCGGGAGTAGAAGGATTTTCTTCACCGCAGGACCCAAGCAATAAGCCAAGTAAAACGACTAAGAAATAATTATTCACAATATTCATTTTCATTACTACATGGATTTACTTTCACTTCACGAATTAAAGATAACATTCAATTCGATAAACTGACTTGCTCTTCATGGAAAAAGAACCCTTTCTTGTATTAAAAAGTTCTGCAGGTAGCGGAAAGACCTACGCCTTAGTTAGACACTTCCTCTTTTTAAGTTTAAAAAGCGAAGAGCCTTATGCTTACAGCCACATTTTGGCTATTACGTTCACCAATGCCGCTGCTTCAGAAATGAAAGAACGGGTGATGGAACGTTTGCACGAATTCACCTTTGTTCAGGCCTTAGAAGGAAAGAACGAATTGTTCAACGACATTCGCAAAGAGCTCGACATTTCTCCCATGATTTTGCAAGAGCGAGCGCGAAAAACACTTTCGCACATGCTTCACAACTATTCACGATTGAGCATTAGCACCATTGATAGTTTCACGCATCGTATTGTTCGCGCCTTTGCGAAAGACTTGCAGATTCACCCCGACTTTTCCATTCAAATGGATACTGAAAAATTTCTTGAGCAATGCGTAGACGCGTGTCTCGACGAAGTGGGTGAAGATGCTGAATTGACAACAAACTTGGAGAACTATGTGCTGAGTAATTTCGAAGAGGAAGAAGATTGGAATGTTCGAAAAGGCATGATCGGAATTTCAAGACAATTGGTGAAGGAAGACGCGCGCAACATTCTTTCGTTGTTCGAAAACCTGCACATCACAGAATACGAATTAATCAAGAAAGCTTTTCAAAGTAAGCTTCACGAACTAACCAAAGAAATGTTTGATCGCATTGATCACGTGTTTAATTTGATTGAAGAAAGGAACCTGACTCCACAAGATTTTTTTAGCAGTGGAAAAGGAACGTTGACCTACCTGAGGAAAATTCGCGGAGGAGCTTTCGAAAAGCCAGGAAGCAATTTGTTAAAGGTGATGGAAAAGGGCTGGGGCAAACCAAATCAAGCCGAGGTGGAAGCACTAAACGGACAATTAAACGAAACAGCCGAATATATCATTGACTGGGTGGCTGGAAATAAAAAACACGAATTCAATCGAATTAACAAGATTCTTCCGAGAATCTTCACCACCGGATTATTGAGCAAACTCAATGAAGTAAGTATTCGAATT
>JBILTL010000178.1:0-2945 GCA_044371535.1 Flavobacteriales bacterium
TTCAATCTAAAATTCTTAATGTCGACCAAAGCCTTGTTTCTTCCAATGGTAGCCATAGAGCCTAGGTCTTTGTATTCGTATGGTAGCGGATTCTTCCCGTTCACAATGCAACGCAAGTTCTTCGCTAACAACAACGCTTGATTTATGGCCACGTTCGCGACTTGCGGATGTCCGTTCGGATACTTCTCTGTTTCCATATAAGCCTGATCGCCCAATACAAAAACATCTTCGACACCTTTCAACTTATTGAACCGATCCACAACCAATCTTCCTGCTTTCGCCTCTACTCGTTCGGGCCAACCTTTCAAAGTATTCGGAGTTACACCTGCTGCCCAGATAACCGTCTCGCATGGAATAGACAAACCTGATTTAAATTGTAAAACCTTACCATCATAAGACACCACTCGCTCGTTGCTTATGATATCTACTCCCAACTCTTGCAAATATGCCTTCGCGTGAACCTGCGCATGCTCGCTCATGGCATTCAACATTATTCCATTTGGACTGACCAAATGAATGGTTAATCGACTCCAATCAAATCCTGGATAATCCTTCGGAAGAATGTTCGACTTAATCTCGGCAAATGCCCCTGCTAACTCCACTCCAGTTGGACCTGCGCCAACGATGACTAAATTCATTAACGCTTTCAATCTTTCCTCAGAAGCCGAAAGAACTTCTTCAAATGAGCGCAGTACATGATTCCGAACAGCAATGGCTTCGTATGAACTCTTCAAAGGAAGCGCGTGCTTTGCCAAAACTTCATCGTTGAAGAAATTGGTTTTACACCCCATGCTTAGCACCAAATAGTCGTAAGAGAAATCGCCAATGTTAGTGATGACTGTTTTATTCTCTGACTGAACTTCCAACACTTCAGCCATGCGCACCATGATGTTCGAGCGACCGCTAAAAATATTTCTAAGAGGAAATGAAATGGAAGAAGGCTCAATCTGCGAAGTCGCAACCTGATAAAACAAAGGTTGAAACTGGTGGTGATTCAATTTATCTACTACCCAAACTTCGAAGAGCTTTGAATCTAATTTTAACGCGAGTTTAATTCCCGCGAATCCCGCACCAACAATGACAACTTTCTTTCGTTCCATTTCGAAATGAATTAAGGAGCCATTCGTCCAATTGTCCAAACTCCATCTACCAATTTGTAAGACAATCGATCGTGCAAACGATTCGGTCTTCCTTGCCAAAATTCATAATAGTTCGCACGAATCAAGTAACCACCCCAATGAGCAGGACGAGGAACTGCATGTCCTTCGAACTTATCTGTAAACTCACGGAAACGTTCATTCAAAACTTCGCGAGATTCAATGGTTGAACTCTGTGGCGAAACCCATGCGCCGATCTGACTTTCACGCGGACGTGAATTGAAATAAGCGTCACTCTCAGCATCGCTCAACTTGTGCAACTCGCCTTCAACGCGAACTTGTCTTTCAACGGTTGGCCAGAAAAAATTCAAAGCGACTTTGTTGTTTTGCTCAAGTTCTTGTCCCTTATTCGAAGAATAATTCGTGTAGAACTTCAACCCTTCTTCATTCACCCCACGTAGCAAAACCACGCGCGAATGCGGCTGCCCGGAAGCATCCACACTGCTAACGACCATGGCGTTGTAATCGTGTAACTCTTCCACTTCACTCAACCAAAACTCAAGCATCTCATGCGGAGCAGCTTTCAAATCTTCAACTTCTAAGCTATGTTTTTCATAGCTTTTTCTGTAGTGTATAATGTTACTCATAATTGCAAATGGCTTTTGCGTAATTGGTCCAACTCATGTTCTCTGTTGCCTTTGCAACATTCTCTCTATTGATAGGTGAATCTAGGAACTTCACCATTTGATCTTTCATACTTTGAATATCGTTGGCCTCAGCCAAATAGCCATTGAATCCGTCTACTATTGTTTCTGGAAAATGTCCAACTTTAGTCGCCAAAATGGGCATCTTGAAATTGTAACTCAACGACTCTATGCCGCTTGGCGTAGCTGTTCGGTAGAACAACACTGCCGCATCAGATACTTGAAAAAACTTCGGTAATTCTTCGTTAGAAATGAATCGATTGAACACCACACAGTTTTCCTGGACACCGAGCTTCTCTATCCATTCCAACGGATTGTCTTCGCGCTCATCGTCAGACTTTCGAAGAACCAACTTCTTCGCCCAGCCAAATAAGAGCTGCTTGAACTTAGTGCTCCACTTCGTGTCGTCGAGCGTCTTCCAAAAAGATTCTCCACAAATCAAAAACGAGACATCGTCTCTTTCCTTACACAACTCAGCAAATGCTTGAATGGCCATATCCAGCCCCTTGTATCTTCGAATAAACCCGAAGTACAAAAAGACATGCTTCTTCAACCCCAACTTCGCCTTCTCTTCTTCCAAATTGAAATTCGGAATGGGTTTATACAAGTCGTAAATCGGATGATACAACTTCGCGACTTGGGTTACTGAATTATTTGTGATATCGAGCTGATCTACCAAACCGAATGAACGTTCGGGGAAGACCGTCTTCAATTCTTCAAACGTATGCAGCGCATGCACCACAAAAGACGAAGCGTGCTTCAAGGCATACTTCGTCAAAAACTTATCTATTGAGCTGTGCTCTTTCTGAATCACAAAATGAACATCGAACACGACATGAATACCCGCCTTGCGCAAGCGCTTGGCAATGTGCGCCATCGGCAATCCCTGTAAGGCAATACTCCACTGAAAAGTAACCATTTCCGGTTTGAGTGAAATAATGTGCTTCGCGGTTTCAATCCAACTAAACGCATTGTTGTAGTTCGTTAGGTAAGTCACTTTCACACGACTTCCTTCCAACAAATCAGTTGTACTGCTTTTGTCTACGAATTCTCTGGGAATGATAGCCGGATACTGTTGCGTCCAACTAACAATGTGAACATTGTTCCGCTCTTCCTTGTCCAATGCCAACGCCAACGAAGTGTT
>JBILTL010000008.1:0-34636 GCA_044371535.1 Flavobacteriales bacterium
CATGGACAAACATCCTGACAGACATCGCAACCAAACGCCCACCCATCCAGCTTTTCCTTCCACTCACTCGGAACATTTTCTTTCAATTCAATGGTGAAATAAGAGATGCATTTACTTCCATCTACGATTTTATCTCCAACAATTGCTTGAGTTGGACAAGCATCTATACAAGCAGTGCATGTTCCGCAATGATCCGTTACAATACCATCTGCATCTAAATTCAAATCGAGAATTAATTCTGCTAAAAAGAAGAAAGACCCCTTCTGTTTTGAAATCAAATTGCTGTTTTTTCCAACCCACCCTAATCCAGATTTCGCAGCCCATGCTTTCTCTAGCACAGGAGCACTGTCCACGAACACCCTTCCATTCACATCGCCTATTCGTTCGCGAATTAATTCTACAAACTGGAACAGTTTATCCTTCACCACAACGTGATAGTCTTCGCCCCATGCGTACTTCGAAATCTTTGGAATATCGGCAGATTGAGCTTCCTTCGGATAGTAATTAAACATCAGAGAAACAACACTCTTCGCTCCTGGAACAAGTAATGTCGGATCAAGGCGTTTATCGAAATGGCCTTCCATATAACGCATTTCCCCGTGCATGTTCTGCTTCAGCCATTGCTCGAGGCGCGGTGCTTCTTCTTCTAAAAATTCAGCCTTCGAAATTCCACAATGAGCAAACCCCAATTGACTTGCAATTTCCTTGACAATACGCGTATGTTCAGACTGGTTTAACACTAAAACAACTCTCCTGGCTTGTTGCGAATTTTTCCAAGATGCTTGTAGGTAAGATCTGTCAGCTGTCTTCCACGAGGCGTGCGCGTTAGAAATCCCTCTTGAATTAAGAAAGGCTCATACACTTCTTCTATGGTTCCTGCATCTTCTCCAACGGCTGTTGCTACAGTCGTTAAACCAACCGGCCCACCGTTGAACTTATTCATGATGGTCATGAGAATCTTGTTGTCCATTTCATCGAGACCCAAAGTATCAACATTCAAGGCATTCAGAGCCATTTGAGTAATGTTTATTTCAATGGTACCATCGCCCTTTATCTGCGCGAAATCTCTAACACGACGAAGCAAGGCATTCGCTATACGCGGTGTACCGCGACTTCTACGAGCTATCTCGTAGGCTGCATCAGGTGTAATTGGAATCTTCAAAATAGCAGAGCTACGCTCAACAATATCCGTTAATGTCTTCGAGTCGTAATAAGAAAGTCTCGCATTAATTCCGAAACGTGCGCGCAATGGAGCTGTCAACAAACCGCTTCGCGTGGTTGCGCCGACAAGCGTAAACGGATTCAAATTAATTTGAACCGAACGAGCGTTCGGTCCTGTATCAATAACTAAGTCAATACAAAAATCTTCCATTGCGCTGTAGAGATACTCCTCTACAACTGGGCTTAACCGATGAATTTCATCGATGAATAGCACATCATTCGCTTCTAGATTGGTGAGCAATCCAGCTAAGTCAGCAGGTTTATCCAACACAGGACCAGAAGTGGTTTTTATCCCCACACCCATCTCCAAAGAAACTATATAGGCCAAAGTAGTTTTACCCAGACCTGGAGGTCCGTGAAGTAACACGTGATCCAAAGATTCACCGCGTAACTTAGCAGCTTGAACAAAGATTTGAAGGTTCTCTAAAACTTGTCTTTGACCCGTAAAATCTTCAAACGATTTGGGCCTTAAGACACGCTCTAAATCCTTGTCTGTTGTTCCTTCTGCCTCGTCTCTTATATCGAAATCTTCACTCATAATTTTCTAATTCGATTTCATTATCTTTTTTCCTAACTCATCTAAATGAAACAGCTCAGCCCAACCGTAAGGATTAAAACTCAAGCGAACCACAAAGTTGGGTGAAGTTAAGGGTTGATCTATTGAGTTGTTGTTCTTCAACATAATTCTATAGCCGAATCCAGCTCCTACTTCAATCAAATTAGCAATATCGTAGCTAAAGCTCATGGCAGGTTCATATAAAACAACGCGACCTTCATTTAGTTTGATACGATTTCCTTCGGCATCTGAGTACTTTAGAAAGCTCTTTCCAAATCCCAGTTGAACGGGTAATGTTCCCTTCCAATGTCCTTTCTTAAAAAAATCAAATTCTGCATACGGTCCAAAATACCTTAACTCGAATTCAGAGCGCTGCGAGATTCCGTTTACATTGACATTCTTAAACACGCCGTTTGAGAGCCAATTGTATCCTATTCCGAGAACGAGAGTCTCATTAAACTCAGCTCCAACTTTGAGAGCTTGCGTATTGAAGGTTCTTCCTCCAACAAAGGTTCCCCATGTATCCCACTTCGCTGTTGCCGTTGGTTTTCCATCAAACACCCCCTTGAATGAATCGTGAAGATTCACGGGTTGTGCTTCAACAAAAAGCGAAGCAGAGCAAAAGAGTATGACAAAAAAAATCCGCATCGTTCTAAGATACGGATTTTTAATTTTATTGAAGTCGTTCATTAATGAGCGTGCTCTCCAGGTTTCATTGGAACAACCTGAGGAACGAAATCCTCTTCGTGTTCTGGATTTGAATAGTCATAAGCCCAACGGTGAACTTCAGGAAGCGCACCTGGCCAGTTCCCGTGAACGTGTTGAACTGGAGTAGTCCATTCCAACGTATTCGACTGCCATGGGTTTTGAGAAGCCTTCTGTCCGTACCAAATACTGTGGAAGAAGTTTACCAAGAATAAGATTTGAGCGGCACCACCCACGATAGCGAATGTGCTGATGTATGGATTCAAATCCATAACCCAATCTAAGAATTCGAATTCAGAATAGCTGTAGTAACGACGTGGTGCGCCCGCCATACCAATGAAATGCATTGGGAAGAATACCCCGAATCCGCAAACCAAGGTTAACCAGAAGTGTGCATATCCCAATTTAGTATTCAACATTCTACCGTACATTTTAGGGAACCAGTGATAAACACCTGCCAACATACCAAAGATTGCCGACATACCCATTACAATGTGGAAGTGAGCTACAACGAAGTACGTATCGTGAACGTTCACATCTAATGCTGAGTCAGCCAAGATGATACCGGTCAAACCACCTGTTACGAATGTACTTACCAAACCAACACTGAACAACATTGCTGGAGTGAAACGGACGTTTCCTTGCCACAACGTGGTAATGTAGTTGAAGGCTTTAACCGCAGATGGAATTGCAATCAACAACGTAGTAAATACGAATACAGATCCTAAGAATGGATTCATACCTGTGATATACATGTGGTGACCCCATACGATAAACGATAAGAACCCGATTGCCAAGATTGAACCGATCATGGCCTTATAACCGAAGATTGGTTTTCTTGAGTTTGTAGAAATAACTTCTGAAGAGATACCCAATGCTGGCAACAACACAATGTATACCTCAGGGTGACCTAAGAACCAGAATAAGTGTTGAAACAACAACGGTGATCCTCCGGTTACGTCTAATGCTTCACCTTGAATGTAGATATCAGACAAGTAGAACGCCGTACCCATGCTTCTGTCCATCAAAAGAAGAACAACCGCAGAAACCAATACAGGGAAAGAAAGAATACCTAAGATTGCAGTTACGAATAACGCCCATACTGTAAGTGGAAGACGAGTCATCTTCATTCCTTTTGTACGAAGGTTGATAATGGTTACTACGTAGTTCAAACCACCTAAAAGTGAAGAAGCTACGAACAACACCATAGAGATTAACCAAAGTGTCATTCCCATTCCTGAACCAGGCATAGCTTGTGGCAATGCTGAAAGTGGTGGGTAGATTGTCCATCCACCTGAAGCAGCTCCGCCCTCTACAAACAATGAAGCCAACATGATTACGCTTGAAACAGCGAAGAACCAGTATGACAACATGTTCAAGAAACCTGAAGCCATATCGCGCGCTCCAATTTGAAGTGGAATAAGTAAATTCGCAAACGTTCCTGACAATCCTCCAGTCAATACGAAGAATACCATGATTGTTCCGTGAATGGTAACCATCGCTAAATAAGCGTTACGGTCTAGGATTCCATCTGGTGCCCATTTGTCTCCAAGGAATGCATTTAAGATCTGGAATTTCTCTCCTGGCCATCCCAATTGAAGACGGAAGAAGATCGATAACATAACAGCCACGATTCCCATTACAATAGCTGTAATTAAGAATTGCTTCGAAATCATTTTATGGTCCATAGAGAACACATACTTCGATATGAAGCTCTCCTTGTGGTGGTGATGACCGTGGTCTTGTGCGTGCGTATTTTCAGTTGCTTCCATGATTATCTATTATTTTTAGTTGCCCATTGCTGTGGCTACAGTGTCTTTTTTAGGTTCATTCGCTAATGTTGTATCAGCCTCTTCTTTTACTTCAGGAGCTTTGAACATTTTTTGTTTTGCAACCCAAGCGTTGTAATCAGCTTCGCTTTCAACAACAACTTTCATTTGCATGTTGAAGTGAGCTGCTCCGCATACTTTGTTACAAAGAAGAACATAATCAAATGCATCATTACCTGTAATCTTACGCATTTCTGCAGTGGTAACTGTTGGAGTCATTTTCAAGCGAGTTGCAACCCCTGGAACAGTGTTCATTTGCGCACGGAAGTGAGGCAAAAATGCAGAGTGAATAACGTCCTGTGAACGGAAAATCAACTCAACTTCTTTATTCACCGGGATGTGCATTTCACCCTTAACTAAACGGTCGTCGTTTCCTGCTTCCCAAGTGCTCAATCCATTCACACTATTTTCATCTAAGTCAGCAATACGCTGCTTGTGACGCTTCAAACGACTCACCTTATCTTCCAAAGTAGCGACATAGCTCTCTGGCAATAAAGGCATCATTTTATTTTCTTCCAATTGATGCTCAACATTCGCGATCTGCGCATCTAACTCGTCCATTTTCGCACGAATTCCATCAGCAGTAACCAATCCTAAAGGATTTGAAGAACTAATCAAATTGTAGTTCGCTGAACCAAATGTTTTGTTCTCACCTGGGTAACGCGCGGTCCAGTCGAACTGACGGGCAAACAACTCAATTTGAAGAGCATCTGCTGAAGCCGGGCCAGTAATTTTGTTCCAAGTAATCAAACCATAAACAATGATAAATGCTAGAACAACTCCAGGAACCAATGTCCAAAGCATCTCTAAACGATTATCATGAGCGAAGAATCTCGCCTTTCTTCCTTTCTTATATTGGTATTTCCAAGCGAAGAAAAACAAGAAGAAGTTCACGATGAAGAAAACGATGGTAATTAACCAAATGTTCACTTTCATTAACTGATCCACATCTACCCCATGAGCAGAAGCTGAAACAGGTAAGTAATCTCCGTATCTTACGTATAAGAATACGGTACCTACGAAGAATAAAAACATCCACACTAACATCAAGTTAGCATTCAGTTTATTGTCGGCCGCAGAGATCTCCTCCTCTTTGTTCTTTCTTAACGAACGGCTCAATTCATATACTTTGGTCAATTGCGCTATGGCAATGATTGCAAGTACGATAACTAAAAGAATTAGTAGTTTCATTTGACTATCTTTTTTTCTTACTCTTCAATTAAATATGATGGTTCTCACTTTCTTGTAGGAAAGGATGGTTCTTCGGAACAAGAGGTGCCTTGGTTAAGGTAGTTAATACCACACGCAAGAACAATCCCAAGAATCCAAGTAACATTCCAATTTCAAACCACCATCCGAAGTTGGCGTGATGGCCTTCACCGAATCCCCACAACAAATGTCCGTGAATCGTTCCCGGAATAACAGCTAAATACAAATCTGCAAAGTGACCAATTAAAATAATCACACCCACTCTAGTTAAGTACTTCGTGCTACGTTTTGCATCGCGAGAAATCAAGGTATAAAAAGGAACAACAAAATTCACGGCGAAGATTGCCCACATCAAAATCATATAATGATCATAACGCTCTTTGAAGTAAGTGATCTCCTCTGGAATGTCTGAATACCAAATCAACATATACTGACAGAACCACAAGTAGCTCCACAACATTGAAATAGCGAACATCCATTTACCCATGTCATGAATGTGAGATTCATTCATCATTGAGTAGTAACCTTTTCCGCGCAACCAAACTAAGATCAATGTAGCCATTGTCATAGCTGTAACCCACATACCAGCGAAGATGTACCATCCATACATTGTGCTATACCAGTGTGTGTCAATAGACATTAACCAATCCCAAGCCAATGTAGAAGAGAATACCGCAAACAAAACAAGGAATGTTGCACCTTTTTTGTACATTTTGTAGTGAATCTCTGTTCCACCAACAGCATCCTCTTGCAAAGACCACTTGCGGAAATAACGAGCAAATCCTACAAATACTGCTGCATACGCAACAACTCTCAACCAGAAAAACCAGGGTGTGAAATACGCATGCTTTCCAGCAATGATCTCATCGTAATTTTCACTAGCTGGATCATAAACAGATGAATCCATCCAGTGGTAAAGGTGATGTCCGTGGAATTGACCAACCAACAAAACAATTACTATTACCGCCAAACCATAAGGAATGTATGAGAAAATAGCCTCAAACAAACGTTTCAATAAGGCAGACCAAGCAACCTCAGCAGCATATTGCAACGAATAGAAGAACAATACTCCCAATGCAATAGCAAAGAAGAAAAACCCGCTGATTAACAACATGGCCCACCAGTATTGGTGATGCTCTGTCTTATCAGCAAACCATCCCAGTAGAGCAGAAACTCCACCAATGGCCATCAATGCCGTCGTCCACATTTTAGTTTGCGACGGAAATTGGAATTGTAATTTATCCTGTGACATACGTTATTCCTTCTAGTTCTTATTATTTTACTGAATCTGCCGGTGCTGCCTCAGCTGCCAACTTTAACATATCCTTCGCATCATACTCCGGAGCAGTGATACCTTTTTGAAGGCACTTCACCCACTCTAAAATCTGCCAACGCTCTTTTTGATTCAATTGAGATGCATGCGATCCCATCAATCCTTTTCCGAATTGAAGAGTGTGGTACATCTTTCCTTCTTCTAAATCTTTCAACTTTGTCGCATAGTCAGGAATACCTGCGATTAAACCATTCTTAGAAATAGCGCCATCTCCATGACCTTCTTTTCCGTGACAGTGTTGACAGAAAATCATGTATAAACGCTTTCCTTCTTCAATGTTCACTTTGTTCGCTAGCAAAGGTGAGTGAATCTCAACAGCCGCTCTTGAATATCCAGTTGTGTCATTCGGTAATGCATAAGGCATTCCGAATATAGCATCGTCACCAGCATAAGCAATACTGCCTTTTGCAGGAACGCGAGACAACACAGCTTGAACTCCAGCTTCGTCCTTCTGACTCTGCGTCCAATCCATGTGTTTGTTTGATCCGTAATCAACGTAAGCCTCCAAAGCTGGAGAGCGATACATATCTGGCATGTATTCCACACCAGGTGAATTCGTGTCTACACCACAAGAAGCAAATGCGATTGCTACTGTGATAGCCGAAAATGTGTTTAATAGGGGACGCTTCATCTTAACAGTCCTTTATGCTTAATTCAAAAACTTCAGTTGCACGTATCTTTTCTTCCAAATCAGATACAGAGAATGCGTGATTATCTTCTGTAACAATTTCCATTACAAACTTATCGTCTGTAGTTCTTGGATCTGGGTTAGAGGCTGGCATTCCAGGAAGAGTTCCGTTACGCAACAAGTAAGTTATTGCCATACCGTGTGCTCCACAGAATACCGAAAATTCAAAAATTACAGGAACGAACGCAGGAGCGTTTTCAATCCAAGTGAAGTTTGGTTTACCACCAATGTTCATTGGCCAGTCATGAACCATGAAATACCATGTCCCTAAGATTGCCAATAACGTTCCGGTAGTTGCATACATGAACGATGTAATTGCTAAGCGTGTGCGCTTAATACCAATGATTGGATCTAATCCGTGCACAGGGAAAGGAGAAAACACATCTTTCACCTGTATTCCTTGTTTTACCAACGCCGTAGCTGCATCCAGCAACTTCTGGTCGTCGTCGTACATCACGTGAAATACTTTATTTGCCATTGCCTTAATCGTTCAGTTTTTAATGTTTGTCTGAGTTCTTGTAGCTTTCGCCAGAAACTTTTAAGATTGTCTTCAATTCGTTCAAAGCCAATACTGGGAAGTAACGCGCGAACAACAAGAACAACGTGAAGAAGATTCCGATTGTTCCTACGAACATTCCGATATCCGTAACACTTGGGTGGAACTCACCCCATGCTCCTGGCGTGTAATCACGGTGAATAGAAGTCACGATGATAACGAAACGCTCGAACCACATACCAATGTTAACTACAATAGACAATAAGAAGGTCGCTGTCAAGCTTGTTCTAATCTTCTTGAACCAGAACAATTGTGGAGAGATCACGTTACATGTCATCATCATCCAATATGCCCAACTGTATGGACCAGAGAAACGATTGATGAACGCGTATGATTCGTATTCAACACCACTGTACCATGAGATAAATAACTCAGTCAAGTAGGCAACACCTACGATAGAACCGGTTACAATGATTACAATGTTCATGTACTCAATGTGAGCCATATTGATGTATGCCTCTAAACGCATTGTCTTTCTCATGATTAACAACAGCGTCAATACCATTGCAAATCCTGAGAATACCGCTCCAGATACGAAGTACGGAGGGAAGATCGTTGCGTGCCAACCTGGAATGATCGAAGTAGCAAAGTCCATAGATACAATCGAGTGAACCGAGAATACAAGTGGAGTCGCAATACCTGCAAGTACCAATGAAACTTCTTCAAAACGTGTCCAGTGCTTTGCACGTCCAGACCATCCGAATGCAAGAATTCCATAAATCTTTTTAGCGCGTGGCTTAACCATACGGTCACGAATGGTTGCGAAGTCAGGAATCAATCCAATGTACCAGAATACTAACGATACAGAGAAGTAAGTCGAAATCGCAAATACGTCCCACATCAACGCCGAGTTAAAGTTCGGCCAAAGAGAACCGAATTGGTTTGGCAATGGAAGCGTCCAGTATGCTTGCCATACACGTCCCATGTGAAATACAGGGAAGAGCGCGGCCATGATTACCGCGAAAATGGTCATTGCCTCTGCTGAACGGTTAATCGCCATTCTCCAACGTTGACGGAACAGTAACAATACCGCAGAAATCAAAGTTCCCGCGTGACCAATACCAACCCACCATACGAAGTTTGTGATATCCCATGACCAACCAACGGTCTTGTTCAATCCCCATGCTCCAATACCTGTACCTACAAGATACATGATAGACCCTATTCCATACAATGCAATGACTGCAGCAATGGAGATAGCAATTTTCCACTGACGTGGAGCCTTGCCTTCAATTGGACCAACAACATCATTTGTGATGTCATGGTAAGTCTTGTGTCCAAGAATAAGGGGTTTGCGAATAGCTGCTTCTTTTATCATGGCTTATGCTTCAGTTTCTTCAATGTTTCTAACTTTTGTCATGTAGAAGATGTTTGGTTGAATACCAACTTCTTCTAAAGAATGGTAAGAACGGTTGTTCTTCGAACGATCTGTGTTCTCTGATTTTGTATCATTCAAATCTCCGAATACAATCGCGTGTGTAGGACAAGCTTCAGCACATGCTGTAACAATTGATCCGTCTTGAACTGGAGTACCATCTTTCTTCGCTTGCAACTTACCTGCTTGGATACGTTGTTGACACATGCTACATTTCTCCATTACACCACGTGTACGAACGGTAACATCTGGATTCAATACCCAACGAAGACTTTCGTCTTGTGATGGATTGAAGTTCGCAAACTTATCGTTTGTAACATAGTTGAACCAGTTGAAACGACGAACTTTATATGGACAGTTGTTTGCGCAGTAACGAGTACCAATGCAACGGTTGTAAGCCATATTGTTCAATCCTTCATTGCTGTGTGTTGTTGCTGCAACCGGACATACAGTCTCACAAGGAGCGTGGTTACAGTGTTGACACATCATTGGCATGTGAACAGTGCGTGGATTCTCTTCTGGATTCTCCATTTCGCGGTAAGCACCAATTGCTCCCTTGCCAGTTGCTTCTTCTGTCTTCTCAAGAGTTTGACTCAAATCAATTGGCTGGAACTCAGAAGAGAAATAACGGTCAATACGCATCCAGTGCATATCGCGGTGACGACGAACTTCGTCTTTACCTACAACTGGAACGTTATTTTCTGTGTGACAAGCTGTGATACAAGATCCACAACCAATACAAGAAGACAAGTCAATAGTCATTCCCCAACGGTGGCCTGCGCCCTCTACTGGGTGATCTCTCCACAAGTCAAATTCTTTTACAGGCTTGCGATCTGCAGGGTTGATTTTTCCATCACCGTTCACATCTTCGTGAACAGGCAAGGTCGGAACCATATTCCATGATGCTGTGCCTTTTTCCGCTTCTTTCTCTGCTAAGAATTTAGCAAGAACTGTTTCCTTCACAACAGAATCACGACCCATTACGGTGTTGTGAAGTTGTGTTGAAGCCAATTCATAAGTTTCTTCGGTCACTTCCAAAGAAGCAATTCCGATGTATTGACGAGTGGTAGATGTTGAAACGAATTGGAAAGCGTTTTGTCCAATTGTCTTTGGAGTACCGTTTTCATTCAATTCATATTCACCATTCGCAGCTGTTTGATAAGCCGCTTTACCAATTTTCTCATTGTTCGCACCACGGCCATAACCCAATGCTATTCCAATAGTTCCTGGCTTTTGACCTGGTGTTGGACATACTGGAAGAGTTACTGTCTTTCCGTTGATGGTTACTTTAACAACAGATGCAGGATCATCCTGAGCGATGTAAGAATTTAAATTCAAACGCTTAACATCGGTTGGTGACATTGCAACATAGTTGTCCCAAGTAACTTTTGTAATAGGATCTGGCGTCTCTTGAAGCACAGGGTTGTTGGCATAATCACCAGCACCCATTGTTACCTTTTGATAAAAACTAACCTCCCACTCACCTGTAGCCATTGAACTTGCGTTCGACAGAGCAGAAGCTAAATCGTATGATACAGGAGATGACGCGATTACAGGAGCGGCTATTGCAGCTGCTGTTACCACAACAGGTGCAACCGGTACAACCGTCGCTGCAGTAGCTGTTGATCCTGGTGCAACAATCGGAACTACTACCGCGGCATTCTCTGCCGTTGGTAAAGCTACATCCTGTGTAGTTCCATTGTGAATACTCATGTTGAACAAGTCTGAAGACAAACCTGCATGAGTTCCTTTGATGTAATCGTAATATGTTGATGAATTACCTGACCAACGCAACAAGCTCTCTTGTGCAGAACGTGTATTATAAAGTGGGGTAATTGTTGGTTGAACGAAATCAATACGTCCAGCCATTGGCTCTAAATCGTTCCAAGACTCTAAGTAATGGTTATCAGGAGCGTTGTACGTTGCATTCGCAGAAGTCTCATCGGCAAATCCATTGAAGCTAACTACAGTTGAAACCTTACCCATTGCCGCTTTAAAGCCAGCTGCGTCAGCGTAAGAATATCCTGGATTTGCTCCGTAAACGATTAGTGCACCTACTTGACCGTTATTCATTTCTGCAACCAAACGATCCATTGCTGCATCGTCTCCTTGGTAGAAATTAACCCCTTTGTCTGCGTTTAATGTAGAACCGTAGTTTTTCAATTCGTTGTTGATTGCGCAAACAATCGATTGAACATCTACATTGTTGCTACCTGCTACAACGATGCTCTCACTTGCATTTGCCTTCAACTCTTCAGCAATACGTGCGATACGCGCAGAATCTACACCAGTAACTTCAGTGTTTCCACCTTTGATTGCATTGTATAAAGCTGCAACAACAGCACCTTCTTGTGAAGGTTTAATTGGAATACGAACGTCTGCGTTCGATCCAGTTAATGACATTGTTGCTTCAAATTGATAATGCTTGCTCATCCATTCACCCTCTGGGCGACGGGTAGAAGCATAATCTCCTTGGAACAAATTCGAAGACATCCATGTACCTAAGAAATCAGCTCCAACTGAAACAATTGTTTTTGCTTTCGAGAAGTCCATTGAAGGAATCACTTCCTTTCCTAAAACATTCTTGTGCGCTAAACGAATACCTTGGTATGAAATAGCGTCCCACTGAATGTGCTGAACCTTTCCTGCATATTTTGCCGAGAACTCAGCGATTGCACGCTTAGCACTTGGACTGATTACCGTGTTCGATAAAATACGGATTGAAGAGGCACCTGCCAATGCAGAAGAAACTTCAGCATCTAACGTACCCCAATCGGTAGTAGCACCAGCTTTCAATGGTCCTTGTAAACGAGCGCTATCATAAAGACCCAATACCGAAGCATTGATTCTTGAAGAAACAGCACCGCCTCCGATTCCGTGTTCTTTGTTTCCTTTAATGAAGATTGGACGTCCCTCGCGTGTCTTCACGAACAAGTTAGCATACTCATTTCCATCATAGAAAGTAGATGCATAGTAGTTCGCAACACCCGGAGTAATTTCCTCTGGCTTCACCACGTAAGGAATACTCTTAACTACAGGAGTTTCGCAAGCAGCAAGCGTTGCAGCAGCTACACTGAATCCCATGAACTTCAAGAAGTCACGACGTCCAGTGTTACTTTCAGCAAGCTTGTCATTGCCTAAAAAGCTTTCAACGCTTTCAGACTTTGCAAACTCTGTTGACATGCTTTCTTGGAAAGAAGAAGTGTTCTCCAATTCTTCCATTCCTGTCCAGTATTTTTTATTCATACCCATGATATTCAGGTCCAATCAAATTAATAGTGACATTTTCCACATTCCCATCCACCCATTCCTTTTACAGAGATCTCTGGACGCAATGTATCTAACTTTTCTCCCAACTTCATACCGTCGATGTTCTCTTGAAGCAACGCACGCAAGTTGCGCTTCCCAGCCTCAGTCGATTTGAAACGCTCGTGCATTTCTTCGTAGTATCCGTTAGTAGACAAGTCAATTTTCTTCTCTTTGTGACATTCAATACACCATCCCATTGTAAGAGTTGGCTTTGTCAATTTCACCAATCCTTCAACATCTTCTTGAAGATTAATTTCTTCAGTAGTCGCTTGACGACCTGTTGTGTAGGTTTGAACTGGACCGTGACATTGCTTACAATCAATCTTACCTACAGTAACGTGCTGACTGTGGTTGAAGTAAACGTGATCTGGAAGGTTGTGAACCTTGTTCCAAACGATAGGCTTTTGATCGTAGTTAGGAATGTACTGCTTCGTGATTGTATCAAATCCGATGGCAGCATAGATTTTTGAAATCTCTTTTGACCCTGTGATTGGCCCTTTATTGATTCCTTTGTGACAGTTCATACAAACGTTCACTGATGGAATACCTGCGTGCTTTGATTTTCCAGCACTGCTATGACAATATTGACAATCGATTTCGTTTTTACAAACGTGACTAGCGTGAGAGAACCAAATTGGTTGCTCTGGGTTGTAGCCTTCATATACACCAATTTCCATTAATGTTCCGTAACCCACAACTACAAAGTAACACACCAAGAAAACACCAACGATTCCAACGAATCCTTTGTTCCTCCACATCCAAGATTTGGCAGATGCCCAATATCCTTTGTGCTCTTCTTCTTCTGAAGAATCGCCTTCGGCACCAGCAGCTTTCAATGAACGTGAAATGTTAGCAGCAGAAACACCAACGATTGCTAAAATCAATCCGATGATAATTACCCATATCATTCCTCCACCACCATTTTCAAACTGGAAAATTCTATCCTTGAAAAAAGATGGTTCCTTGATTTTTGCGTTATCCTCAACGGTGATGCAATTCGGACCTGAATCCTTTTTCGCACCTGCAGCTCCACCACCCGACTTAACGTAGGTCAAGATATGGTTGATCTCTTCTTTGGTAACTGCTTGAGCAGCCATCCAACCGTAAGTACCAACGTACTTGTCAACCAAGCCTTTCACATAAGCATCTCCCGATGCCGCTGCTGCTTGCGGATTGTTAATCCACTTGACAATCAATTCGTCCTTACCCGCCCAACGATCTGAAATACCTTTCAAACCTGGCGCAGCCAAGATCTCATCTGTTATTTTATGACACGACGCACAGTTGGCGTTAAAGAGCTCAGCACCTTTAACAGGGTCTCCCCCTTCGTGAATGTTAGCAGCGTAAGCCGCTGAAAATAAGGATAGGTTAACAATCGTTAACAACGCTAATCCTTTTAAACTTGCTAGAAGTCGCTTCATTGCTGGTTTTTTACAAAAATCCTAATTTATAGCGTCGCAAATTTACTTCACGAGGTTTATCACAGAAATGTCATTTACATGTATTTCTTAATTTATATCTATTCTAAATAACACACGCCGCACTTTTCAATCATAGTCTATTGATTCATTGATGATTATGTTTTGAAGTTCAAGAACACAGATGTACCTTTGTTGAGAAATGAATAACGTCATGCGAATTTTTCTAACGCTCCTCTTTTTTGCTGCTTTGCATAGCAATGCGCAAAAACCAGCTTCTACGGAAGTGGTTGCAAAGCGCCCTGTTCAAGACTCACTTAAAGCCGGACTCGTTGTTTTTAGTGTACCTCCTACAATAACTGCCATTGAGCAAAACTCCAGGGGAATAAACGATCTCGAAGGATATCGTATTCAAATTTTCTTCGGCCCGCTAGACCAGGCTAAGGCAAAGCGTCTGGAGTATATGTCTAAAGGATTTGTTCATCAAGCCTATCTTGAACAAAACGTCCCTGATTTCAGTTTACGCATCGGTGATTTTCTAACAGAATCTGAAGCGAAAAATGAACTTAAAAACTTCAAAACATTGTATCCAAATGCCTTTCTGGTTCAAGGAAAAATTGAACCACCCAATTTGAATTACTACTACAATGCTGTTAATGCAACTGGAAACTAATCCAAGTTGAGAAACATCAGCACAAGTCGAAGCATTCCTCATAATTTTTTCATAAACGTTCATTCGTAACTTCGCCGCATGCCTATTTACCATACACTCGGAAAAACACCTCCAAAACGTCACACAACGTTTTACAAGGAATCTGGCGAATTGCATTACGAACAGCTATTCGGCACAGAAGGATTCAGTGGTATGTCTTCGCTGCTCTATCACTTGCACAGACCTACCCAAATAAAAAGTATTAGCGCGCCTGTTGATGTATCTCCGATAACGGCAGTTCATCACAACATAGAGCCACGCATGCTCAGTGGATTCAACGTTGCGCCTCAAGACGATTTTCTTGACAGTAGAACAGTTTTGCTTTTCAACAACGATCTGCATATTTCTGTTGCAGCTCCAAGAAAAAGCTTAACTGAATATTTCTATAAAAACGCAGACGCTGACGAAGTAATTTTCATTCACCGGGGATCTGGAAAATTACGCACTTTCTTAGGAAATATTCCTTTTGAATACGGTGACTATTTAGTTATTCCAAGAGGAATGATTTATCAGATTGAATTCGATACCGAAGACAACCGTTTGTTTCTTGTTGAAAGCTTCTCGCCTATTGTTACACCCAAGCGCTACCGAAATCAATTCGGTCAATTACTGGAACACTCACCTTTCTGTGAGCGCGACATCAAGCGCCCTAGCGAACTTGAAACGCACGACGAGAAAGGAGACTTCACAATGAAAATCAGAAAGGAAAATCACATTCACACCTTGGTTTATGCAACGCATCCTTTCGACGTTGCTGGATGGGACGGTTACAACTACCCGTACGCATTTTCAATTCACAACTTCGAACCTATTACAGGGCGCATTCACCAACCACCTCCGGTGCATCAAACGTTCGAAGGACATAACTTCGTGATTTGCTCTTTCGTTCCAAGATTATACGATTATCACCCACAATCTATTCCCGCACCCTACAACCACAGCAATATCGATTCCGATGAAGTTTTGTACTACGTAGACGGTGACTTCATGAGTAGGAACCACATTGAAAAGGGATTTATTTCCCTTCACCCAGGCGGTATTCCACACGGACCACACCCCGGTGCTTATGAAAGAAGTGTTGGTCAAAAAGAAACGCAAGAACTTGCGGTAATGATTGACCCTTTCAGACCGCTTCGTATTACCGAAGCTGCCCTTCAAATTAACGATCCAAATTATATTAAAAGCTGGCTATAATGAATGTTTACGACGCAGGTTCAGAAATAGAAAAAATATTTCCTGACGCACAAGATTTCTTACCTCTATTAGGTACCGACTACGTTGAATTGTATGTTGGAAATGCAAAACAATCGGCTCACTATTATATGAGCGCTTGGGGTTACAAACCTCTCGCATACCGCGGCCTTGAAACGGGCTCGAAAGACGCCGTTTCTTACGTCCTTCAACAAGATAAAATCCGTCTTGTTTTAACCACAGCTCTTGTTCCAGGAGGTCCAATTAACGAACACGTAAACCAACACGGAGATGGCGTTAAAGTCATCGCCTTAATGGTCGATGATGCTACCAAAGCTTGGGAAGAGACCACTGAACGCGGAGGCGTAAATTGCCTTGACCCGATTCGTTTGAACGACGAAAACGGAGAGGTTATTTTAAGCGGAATTCGCACCTACGGTGAAACCTTTCACTACTTCGTAGAGCGCAAAAATTACAACGGTGTTTTCATGCCGGGTTATGTGAAATGGGAACCGAAATTCCAACCGAAAGATGTTGGATTGAAGTACATCGATCACATGGTAGGCAATGTGGGTTGGAATGAAATGAACCAGTGGGTTGAGTTCTATGCGAAAGTAATGGGATTCACGCAGTTGGTTAGCTTCGACGACAAAGACATTTCTACAGAATACACCGCGTTAATGAGTAAGGTAATGTCGAACGGAAACGGTCGCGTTAAATTCCCAATTAACGAACCAGCTGAAGGAAGAAAGAAAAGTCAAATTGAAGAATACATTCAATTCTACAATGGCGCAGGCGTGCAGCACATTGCAGTAGCTACAAACAACATTATTGAAACAGTAACAGCTCTAAAAAATAACGGAGTTGAATTCCTTACCGTTCCAAACACATACTACGAAACCGTTTTAGAGCGTGTTGGAAAAATTGACGAAGACCTTGCTCCGCTTCAAGAACTTGGGATCTTAATCGATCGCGATGACGAAGGATATTTGCTTCAAATTTTCACGAAGCCTGTTCTTGATAGACCTACCATGTTCTTCGAAATCATTCAAAGAAAAGGTGCGCAGTCTTTCGGAAAAGGAAACTTCAAAGCACTCTTTGAATCAATCGAACGTGAACAAGAAAGACGCGGAACACTTTAAGTCGTGAAGCTATCGCTCTTCATTGCTAGACGCTACTTGTTCGCGAAAAAATCGCGAAACATTATAAATGCCATATCGCTCATATCTATGAGCGTTGTGGCATTTGTTGCTTGTGCAATGATTCTTGTAATGAGCGCTTTCAATGGGTTGGAACTACTCATTGAAGATCTCTTCTCGAGCTTCGATGCGCCAATTACCGTTGTAGCGAAGCAAGGAATTCAAATCGAAGAAAAATCGATTCCCTTCGAAAAAATTCAAAACCTTGAAGGCGTTACAGTGATTGGAAAAGTCATTGAAAACGACGCGTGGTTGCAGTACAGCAATTCAAACACCGTTGCAACCATCAAAGGCATTGAACCGCATTACGTAAAAACACTTCCGACAGATAGCATGGTGTATGCCGGTGAATTCTTGTTGGAAAAAGACTCTGCAAATTATGCGGTGGTTGGACTTGGTGTGCGCGGAGAACTTCAATTCCCATCTTCCTTACAACCGCCCGTTATTCTGAACATAAAAACTCCCGTTGCAGGAAGAAGACTTTCCACAAACAGAGAAAATGCATTCAACGAAACGAACCTAAATGTTACGGGCATTTTCACTGCCAACGCAGAGCTAGACAAAAAGTATATCTTCCTTCCTTTCCGCTTAGCTCGCGAATTGTATGAAATGGATTCCACTTTTACATCACTGGAAATTCAAACTTCACCCAACACCGATTTACCGGAGTTAAAAGAAAAAATACAAGCGCTGCTTCCAGATCTAAAAGTGCAAACAAGAGAAGATAAAAATGCTTTGGTCTACAAAACCAATGAAAGCGAAAAATGGGCAACCTACCTCATTTTAGTATTCATACTAATCATTGCTAGCTTCAATATTTTAGCTTCACTTACGCTGCTCATTATTGAAAAGAAAAAAGACATTCACGTCATGTACAGCATGGGTGCAACCAAAGCCACCATTCGAAATATATTTATTCTGGAAGGCGTCTTCATCAACCTTACCGGCGCTGTCATTGGAACTTCAATCGGATTGCTACTTACCTATCTGCAACAAAACGTTGGATTGGTGCGCATGCAAGGTGCAGTCGTTGAGTTCTACCCTGTTCACATTATACCTTCTTCTGTTGCTTTGATTTTCGTAACAGTCTGCACAATCGGAAGTCTCTTCTGTATTGCCTTTGTGCCTGCGTTATTGAAGAAATTTCAATACAACAAATCGCAAGATTAAGCGAGTTCTATTTTGTTTCCAGGTAAACAACGAACCACTCCTTTCAATTCTAATTTGAGTAAGTGAAGCGCTAAATTCTCGCCTTCGAATTTCCACTTCAACACATCGAGATCCAGTGCATGCTCCCTTCGAAGTAAATTGAAAATCTTCGTTTCTTCCGCGCTCAATTCAGGAATGACCAACTGCGTGTGCTTCGCTTCTAACTTCCAATCCATAAGCACACACAACTCTTCTGCCGAGGTAATGAGGTGGGCCTTCTGCTGGCGAATCAAATTGTTACACCCCTTGCTGTAAGCATCGTTCGCACGTCCGGGCAATGCAAATACTTCTTTATTGAAATCGTTGGCGAAATTCGCCGTTACAAGCGCTCCGCCTTTCGCTGCCGATTCAACAACCAGTAAAGCATCTGATAGTGCCGCTATACACCTGTTTCGCGTCTGAAAGTACTCGCGTTCTGCTTTAATCGTGGGAGCTAATTCCGAAAAAACCAACCCCGACTCTTCAATGCGACGAACCAACTTCTTGTTTTCTTTCGGATAAATATTCTCATGTCCGTTCGCAATGCACGCCCACGTGACCATGTTGTTCTCCAGTGCAGACGAGTGAGCTTGCGTATCTATGCCCAACGCTAAACCACTTATTACAACGACATTCAATTCGCGAAGCGACGCAATAAGTTCGTTGCAGAAGGATCTGCCGTAAGCCGTTGCATTGCGCGTTCCCACAATGCCAATGGTACGAACAGGATTTACTTCAGCGTTGCCCCGTTTAAATAGGAATACCGGCGCATCGTCGAAATACTTCAATCGCTTGGGATATTGTTCGCATTCGAAACTTACTATTTCAATTTTATGTTGAAGGGCATCGTTCATCTCGCGCTCGGCCTTCTTTAAAAATTCAGTTTGTTTTTGTGCGTCGAAGGAAAATCGAATAGGCAACTCCCATTTTGAGAGGGGTGTGCGAAAGGCAAGCTCGGGTGAACCGAATTTCTCTATGAGTTTTCGAAAACGAATGGGACCCAAATGCGGCACATTGGAAAGAGCCAGTGTATAAAGAAGTTGTTGCGCGTTATTCATGCGCGCAAAATTCATGAATGGTGCTCAACACCTTCACAAACACTTATGCCATAAAAGCGAATATTATTTCTGCTGAATGAACAATTCGATAGCTTTACTCATGCTTGGCGCCTTTGGATTCGGTGCCATAACATCTATGCGAAGCTTCGCGTTTTCAACTGCTTGCGCAGTGGTTTGTCCAAATACAGCAATCTTCGTTGTATTCTGTTTGAACTTCGGAAAGTTCTTGAACAACGATTCAATATCTGACGGAGAGAAGAACACCAGCATATCATACTTCACGTCGGCCAAATCACTCAAATCGCTACATACTGTTTTGTACATAACCGCTTTCGAGAAATCTATTTTTTCCTTCGTCAAGATTTCTGGAATACTTGGCTTCAACATATCAGAACATGGAAGCATAAACTTCTCTGTTTTATGCTTCTTCACAAAATCCATAATTTCAGCAAACGTTCCGTTTCCGTAGAAAATTTTACGCTTTCTAAACTGGGTATATTTCTGAAGGTAAAAAGCGATAGCCTCACTCAAACAAAAATATTTCGTTGCGTCGGAAACAGTAATGCGCAATTCTTTCGCTAAACGGAAATAATGGTCCACTGCATTTCTGCTAGTGAACAACACCGAAGGGTGCTCTGCGTAATCTACACGTTGCTGACGAAAGTCTTGTCCACTAACGCCTTCAACATGAACGAAAGGACGATAATCAATTTTTAATTTATGCTTTTTTGCAAGATCAACATAAGGGTTCTTATCGGACCCTGGATCTTGTTGCGTAATTAAAATTGTTTTAATTTTCTCTGCCATCTCTGAAGGTTGAGGTTGTCCTCTAAAAAACGTTTAGCCAAATTAATTTCGAAAGCACTGCCCACGGCAAAACTTCGAAGGTGCAAAGGTAAAAAAAGATATAGAAAAATGGTACTCCCATTTGCATTGCTGAAAACATTGCCTGAAGGGTACTTAAAAACGGTACAGTCACCAACAATATCATTGATAAATTCAATGCAATATCACTCACACTTCCGGTAGAATATACAGCCAAGAGCAAAGGAACCGTAAGCGCCAACACTGCAAAACGTGAAGTCAAGGCCAAGTACTTGTTGTAATCTTCTAATGCGGTTGAAGCACCTGCTGTTAAGAAAGCAACAAACCAAGTCATGATCCATTTTATTCCAAAAAGGAAAATAACTAGTCCAACACCCAATAAAAACTGGTAAAAAGGGAGCATCGTAAATGTGTCGGCAAAATATTTCTTGCTCACCAAAGTCAGCACCAAGCCTCCCATTAGAAAAAAGCAAACGAGCATTCCGAAATTCTTCCAGCCGTGACCTTCTCTTCGTTCTTCTTGTTTGAAAAATCTTCTACTTAAGACCGAACGCAGCATAGAACGCAAGACCGTGTTGTCGCGGTTTACCCACGCAACAAGTCCTAAAGCGAAAACGAAGATGAGCAACATCCAGTCTTCAGAGAGTTGATTGGCTATGCGAACGGTTGGGTTCATTAACGAATCATTTTCAAGAATCCGATTTCACCCTCTGTAAGTGGTCTGTATCTTCCTCTTGTTAATTCTTTCTTAGTTAAACCAGCATACATCACGCGATCCAATTTCACTACGGTGTAACCGAAGTGTTCGAACATGCGACGTACAATTCTATTTCTTCCACTGTGAATACGAATACCCACTTGCTTCTTAGCGTTTACGCCTTCCACATATTCAATCTCATCTGCTTTAATGAATCCATCGTCTAAGACAAATCCTTCACGCATTTGATCAATGTGTTCCGATCTAACTTTTTGATCGGTTTCAACGTGATACAATTTAGGAAATTCATGCTTCGGATGCATTAAGCGTTTCGCTAATTCACCGTCGTTGGTAAACAACAACAAACCTGTTGTTGCGCGGTCCAATCTTCCAACTGGATAAATGCGTTCAACACATGCGTCTTTCACCAAATCCATTACCGTTCTTCTTCCTTCCGGATCTTCCATAGTTGTTAAGAATCCTTTTGGTTTATTCAACAAGAAGTAACGTAGTTTTTCTGGACGAAGAACTGCGTCGTCGTATTTCACGACATCGTTTTTCGGATCGATCTTCAATCCTAATTCTTTCACCACAACACCGTTCACGTTAACCAAACCAAGCTCAATCAATTGATCGGCCTCTCTTCTCGATGCAATACCTGCGTTACTTAAGAACTTATTCAAACGAATTAATCCTTCGCGCTCGGTCTTGCTTATGTATGCTTTCTCAGGAACGAACTCTTTGTGAAGTCCGCCACTTTTTTCCTTCTTCTTTTCTTCTTTTATACGCTCACGTGCGTTTGAACGATAAGGCTTCGGAGCATCTTCGTCGCGCACAAATTTCTTTGGCGCTTCAGTGCGTTTTGGTCTTGACCCCAAAACATTCTTCCCTCTATCGTGACGGCTCGTGTCCTTTGGCGCTTTTGCCGGACGTTCTGGACGTGCAGCAGCTTTTGGTTCTGGGCGTTCGGCATTGAATCGACTTTCGTTTCTTCCACCTTGACGATTTGAACGTCCACCACCAGTTGGTCTTGAGCTTGCGCTTCCTCTTCCACCTTCACTTCTTCCCTCGCCGCGTGCTGGGCGATCTGAATAAGATGAACGTTCTGGTCGCTCGGTGCGTTCTGGTCTTGCAGACCCTGAGCGCGTTGGGCGTTCTGTACGTGAAGATCCTCCACGTGTTGGACGGTCGGGACGTGCAGAGCTTGGGCGTTCAGGACGCTCCGATCTCGACGAACTCGAGCGTTCAGGACGTGCTCCTCTTTCAGGACGTTCCGATTTTGATGAACCCGAACGAGCTGGACGCCCGGTACGAGAACTGTTTGGTTTTGAGTTGCGCATAATGAATTATTAATGCAAAAATAAAGGGACACCTTCAAATTGAGGTGTCCCTTTTTTAATTGGGCGAAAATTATTTTTTCTTCTTTCCTTCTGGTGCTTTGTCTGCAGTTGCAGCAGCGATAGAAGCACGAGTTGCTTGAACTGCAACAACAGCAGCAGCTTCAGCTTCCAATACTTTACAACCAGGAAGAGAAATCTCACGAACACGAATCATATCACCAATTTTCAAGTTAGTGATATCAAGCATGATTTCGTTTGGAAGTTCTTCAGGCTTTCCGAATACACGAACCTTACGGTAGTTGATCGCTAAACGACCACCCGCTTTCACACCTTCAGAGTTACCAGTTACACGAACAGGTAAAGCTGTTTTAACTTCTTTTCCAGGAACCAATTCCAATACATCCATGTGTACCACTTTGTCGGTTACTGGGTGACGTTGAATTTCTTGAATAAGACCGTGACGAACGTTTCCGTTAATGTCGATTAACAATTCCAAGGTGTCTGAAGACGCCATGATTTTGTCCATTACTTTTTCGGTAATGCTAAAGTGTGTAGAAGATGCACCACCGTAGATAACGCCTGGGATTTCTCCCTTGCGACGTAATTCCGCAGCATTTTGTCTTCCTACGCTCTCGCGGAGAGAGCCGCTCAATGAAAATTGCTTCATGTTATTTGATTTTAAGAGATAATAAATTTCGAACTGATACTTTTGTTTTCAATCAGGTTTTGAAGAACACTTGCGAATAATTCGGAAATGTCTAACACCGTGATTTTATCTTTTGGCTTTCCATCTTTCAACGGAACGCTATTGGTCACAATTAATTCCTTCAACACAGAATCTTGAATACGCTCATATGCAGGTCCACTCATGATTGCGTGTGTGCACATAGCGCGAACGCTTAATGCACCATGTTCCATCATCATTTCCGCTGCCTTGCACAATGTGCCTGCTGTATCTACCATGTCATCTACAATAATGACATCTTTTCCTTTCACATCACCAATAACGGTCATGCTTTCAATTTGATTAGCGGCCTTGCGTTGCTTGTAGCAGATAGCAAGATCACAACCCAATATTTTCGCATAAGCACTTGCACGTTTTGTTCCTCCGGTATCAGGCGCTGCAATAACCAAGTTGGTCATGTTTTTCGACTGAAGGAAAGGAATCATGATTGTGCTTGCGTACAAGTGATCCACTGGAACCTCGAAGAATCCTTGAATTTGCTCTGCGTGAAGATCCATGGTAATTACACGGTCAACACCAGCAGCAGTAAGTAGGTTCGCAACAAGCTTCGCCCCTATTGGAACACGCGGCTTGTCTTTTCTGTCTTGTCTAGCCAATCCGAAGTAAGGCATAACAGCAACAATACGCTTAGCAGACGCGCGTTTTGCGGCATCTATCAAGAGTAAAAGTTCCATTAAGTTATCTTGAGGTGGGAAGGTAGACTGAACGATAATGACATCTTTTCCGCGTACAGTTTCTTCAATTGACGGAGCAAACTCACCGTCGCTAAAGCGCTGAAACAAAACGTTTCCGAGCTCAGTTCCAAAAGAATGTGCAATGCCTTCGCCTAAGTATTTAGACGCCGAACCAGAAAGAATTTTAACCATGTCGTTCATAACCGTACCCTAAAAAGGAGTGCAAAGATAGTTAATTTATTGAGAATGACAAGGGGAGAGCTTCTACTTCGAATTAAACGTGTTCATGGTTAACCCTAATCCAATGAACGCGAACGACAAACATCCTTGAGCCGATTTCTGAACCACAGCTTCTAGGCCTTCCTTCTCTTCGCCAGTCCATTCGCCTAAAACATAATCTACTTGCTGACCTTTAGCAAACTCCTTCCCTACACCCACACGAATGCGCGCGTAATCTCCTGTGTTCAAAATCTGCTGAATATGCTTCAAGCCGTTGTGCCCACCGTCGCTGCCCTTTCCGCGCATACGCACTTTTCCAAAAGGCAAAGCCAAATCATCGGTCACCACCATCACATGCTCCAAAGAAACCTTCTCTTGCTGCATCCAATAGCGCAAGGCGTTTCCAGATAAATTCATGTAAGTGGAAGGTTTAATGACAATGAATGTCTTTCCCTTCGAACGAAATTCTGTTTTGTCTGCGTAACGCTCGGTAGAAAAAGTAGCGTTGTGCTTTGCCGCTAGCTCGTCGGCAACCAAGAAGCCAATGTTATGACGGGTATTCGCGTATTCCGCGCCTATGTTTCCCAATCCAACAATTAAGAACTTCATCTTACTTCCAAGCTTTAACAATTAGTCCAGTGCCTGTGCTGTGCGATCCTTTCACATCGAAGACATTCAACACCAATGAAATCGGCATGGTTACCAAATAATAAATCGGCAACACAATGAAAAACGCCTTCGATTTATTCAACATGAGCATTGGATACTTCATAGACAACTTCCAAGAAATCTTTCCAGGAGCACCATAACTGTAGCGCGCATCTACTTTAGAGAATCCTGCGCGAAGACATTTTTCTTCAATCTCATCAATGCCATAGCCATCGCGCACGTGCTCTTCAATGAACGAAGTCTCTCCGTCGTCATGAACGTCACTTCCACCCATGTTGCTAGGCGTACTTATCAAAAGCATCCCACCCGTTTTCAAACTGTTGCAATAATTCGTCAACACTTGAACGTCTTCCTCTATGTGCTCCATAACGTCTACGCACAGCACCAAATCGAATTTTTCGGGCTGAACAAACGTCACCAAATCACCCACTTCAAACTTCACGTGATTTTTTCCTATTTGATTGAAAAAGTTGTTGCAATCGGCAACCTGCTCTTCCTTAACATCCACTGCTAAAATTTCTGCCTGCGAAAACTTCTTGCTCATCCAGAAAGAATACTGGCCAAATCCTGACCCCGCATCTAAGATATTCTTCACCCCAATCCCATTGAGTTTTCTGAGTTCACTGCGTATGTGCCATGAACGAAGAAGCAACACGTCTAACAAAAAATAAAACAACTTGCGCAAGAACGGGGTGCGATTAAATACACCTCCTAAACTGCGTTTAATGGGATCGTAATGCATGCTTACTTCTTCAATAAATTATCAATCGTCTCGTAATAATCCAATGAGTCGTCAATGTAATACTGCAACTCAGGAACTTTGCGCATTTGCTTCCCCACCTTCAAACCCAATTCTCTTTTCACTGAAGAATGGTTCTGCTTCAACAATTTCAAGGTCTCCTCCTTTTTGTCTGAAGGAAAAACACTGATGTAAATGCGCGCTAAACTTAAATCAGGTGCCACACGCGTTTGCGTAATGGATACCATGGTTCCACCTAACCATTCACGAGAATTTTGTTGAAACAACACCGATAACTCGCGCTTGATTAATGAACCGAATTTTTCTAAACGTACTCCTGCCATGGTGCAAAGGTACAACAGGATGTATTTGATTGTTTTTTGCTTTTACTTTGCGGCATGGAAATGACACAGGTTCGCAAAGGAACGAAAGCCGATTTACGCGATGCACTTGCCCTCATTCAAGAATTGGCAGTGTATGAAAAAGAACCGGAAGCGGTTGTTGTTTCTGTTGATCAAATGGAAGCCTGGGGCTTTCAAGAAAATCCGCATTTCGAATTTTTTGTTGCAGAACGAAATGAACAAATTCTAGGCATTGCCTTTTATTATATTCGATACAGCACTTGGAAAGGTCCTATGATTTATTTGGAAGATATTGTGGTGAAGGAAGAAGCTCGTGGCAATGGCATTGGCGCGCGCTTGTTTGAAGCGGTTGCGAATGTTTGCGCTGAACGCAATTTTCACGGCATGACCTGGCAAGTGCTCGACTGGAATGAACCTGCGTTGAACTTTTACAGAAAATACAACGCAACGTTTTCAGCCGAATGGTTAAACGGATATTTATTTACTGAACAAATAAGAGAGGCAGCATGGCACAAGTAACAGTGCATAAATTCGGAGGAGCTTCGGTTCGAAATGCTGAAGCAGTAAGAAACGTGTGCGACATTTTGAAAGGTTTCCCTGAAAACAAAATCGTCATTGTTTCAGCCATGGGCAAAACAACCAATGCGCTAGAAACCATTCACAGCAAGCGTTTCGAAGGAAAGAATTTCGAAAACGAATTACAAGAAATTTTCGAATTTCATCACAACATTGCAAAAGAATTAGCGGTAGATACAGATACCGACTGGCTTCTCGTGTTCGACGCGCTCTCTCAAATTTGCAAGAATGACATTACTGCGAGTTTCGACCAAGAATATGATCGCATCATAGGATATGGCGAATATTTGTCTACTGCCATTGTAAATGCCTACTTCAATCAAAACAATCTTTCTTCGAAGCGATTGAATAGCGCCGATTATATTGTCACCGACGCGCGCTTCCGCGATGCACGTGTGCTTTGGGACAAGAGCGAAGAGAAAGTTGCTGCGCTTCAACATGAATTTGCTTCGCATTCAACGTTGGTACTGCAAGGATTCATAGGCGCTGCCAAAGATGTTGCACAAGATACGTTGCAAGATTCTTCGAAAGATGTTTTACAAGATGCGGAGCAAGATGCTTCGCAAGATTTCTTCGAAAAGAAAAAATTGACTTCATTAGGAAGAGAAGGGTCAGATTTTTCCGCGGCGATCTTCGCTTATTTGCTGAATGCAGATTCGGTAACGATTTGGAAAGATGTTCCTGGGTTGCTGAATGCCGACCCGAAGTGCTTCATGCCTACACAACTCCTCAAAGAGATTTCGTTTCGCGAAGCTGTTGAACTAGCGTATTATGGAGCTAGTGTGATTCATCCAAGAACCATTAAGCCCCTTCAAAACAAAAACATTCCGCTATACATTAAGTCGTTCTTGAATCCGAGCGCAGAAGGAACAAGCATTATAGAAAAAGCCAATTCCGAGTTGGAAGTGGCATCTTACATTTTGAAACAGCATCAAACGTTGGTTTCCCTTTCAACCAAAGATTTCAGTTTTGTGGTGGAAGACAACCTCACCTTTATCTTCAACACCTTTGCAAGCTTGGGCATTCATGTGCACATGATGGAAAACTCGGCGTTGAATTTTTCGGTGTGTATTCCTTCCGATAAAAATAAATTAAAGGCGCTTATTGAACAGTTGAGCGACTTCAATGTTAGATACAACGACAATGTTTCAATTTTGACCATTCGCCACCCTAAACCAATGGTTATGCAGCAGCTTCTTCAATACAAAGAAGTTTTATTGGAGCAAAGAAACCGAACAACCGTTCGGTTTGTGATACGCGGAAATTGGAATTTACCAGAACCCATTAAAGAATAAGAGTATGAAAATCTACACGAAGAAAGGTGACGACGGAAAGACAATGTTATTGGGCGGGACGCGACTTCCCAAGCACCACATTCGTATTGCAGCGTATGGTGATATTGATGAATTGAATTCGTTCATTGGTCTCGTAGCAGATTTGCTTCCATCACACCAAACTACCCTTCGTGAAATTCAAAACAATCTTTTTGTCGTTGGAAGTCACTTCGCAACAGAGCCTGAACAAGCTGAAAAGATTCAACTTCCTGCGCTTCCTGAAAACGCAGCTGAAATTCTTGAAAATGAAATTGATCGTATGACTGCTATGCTTCCTGAATTGAAACACTTCATTCTTCCAGGAGGACATTCAACCGTGTCACACATTCACATTGCACGAACCGTTTGCAGAAGAACTGAACGCACAGCTACTGCGCTTGAAGAGCTTTCAACTGTTAACCCAATTTTCATTCAGTATTTAAACAGACTGTCTGATTATCTCTTTACACTTTCACGCGCAGCAGCGCACGAATTGGGTGCGGAGGAAAATAAATGGGTGCCGAAAAAATAAGTTATAGATTCTGCTCAGAAAGCAGCTTACCGTCTTTGAACAAACTCTGTTTTATGAGTTTTCCATTTTCATCATAATCGAGAAAAACACCATTCTCTTTTCCTTTGATGTAATACTGATTGCTTTTCAATTTCCCATTTGGGTAATAATATTTCCAGGAACCGTCTTCAAGAGATCTTCTGTAAAATCCTTCCCACTCTAAATTTCCATTTGAATAATACACTTCTTCCTTAACTATTTCTCCAGTTGTATTCTTCATAAACACAACCACATAAGGCTTGCCATTCGGATGTTTTCTTGCAACGTCGCGCGTGGTGTTTTCCAATTGCGCGAACGCACTCTTTCCACCTAAAAAAAATGCGAGGGAGAGTAGGAAAATTTTAAGCGAAGTTTTCATACTTAATTGAAATCGGTGTAGAGTAAATATTTTTTTCGAATGATCTTGTAAGCCTCTAAATCTTTCTGCCATGAGGCTCGGATTTTATCTTCCGCAAGCCCTTCAACAATCTGCTTTCTAAGCTGTGTTGTTCCTGCTAATTTATCGAAAAAACCCGGAGAGGAAAAGAACTTTTCTTTGTTCGGATAACTGTTGTACATAGTCATTAACCAAGAAAGATTCAATTGGGTTGGACGCTTCTCAAAGCTCACCTTAATGCCTTTGCACAGTTGATTTTCGAAAGGTGGGTTTGTTGAAACTCCAGGAATTTCTTTTGGGTTGAAAGAAGTTTCTCCCACTTTGCAATTTGGAAATCCGAATTGTTGGAACGGAAGCGAAGTGCCTCTTCCAATACTAATGCAAGTTCCTTCGAACAAACACAAACTCGGGTAAGCATATATGGAAGTTATGTTTGGAAGGTTTGGCGAAGGCTTGACAGGTAATTCGAAATACGAATTGTGCGTGTAATCGCTGCAAGGTATAACTGTTAACTCACACGACTTCCCTCCGTTCAACCAACCTTCACCATTAATCATCTTCGCCAATTCGCCCAAGGTGCAGCCGTGAACGATTGGAATGGGAAGCTGACCAACAAATGAATAGAGTTTTGGATCTTTCATTACCGGGCCATCTATGTAATATCCATTTGGATTTGGCCGATCTAAAACAACAACAGCCTTTTTACTTATTACCGCTGCCTCCATCACTTCTTGCATGGTTGCTAAAAACGTATAAAAGCGCACGCCCACATCTTGAATATCAAAAACAATAACATCGACATCTGCGAGCATCTCTGCAGTTGGTCTTGTATGACTTCCGTACAAAGAAAAAATCGGAAGGTTCGTCTTCTTGTCAATTCCATTGCTAACATGATCGCCATTGCCCGCTTCGCCTCTGAAACCATGTTCGGGAGCAAATATTTTTTTAAGTTGAATTCCGCTAGTGATTAGTGTATCCACCAAATGTGTTTTGCCTACCAAACTTGTTGGATTGGCAACAACAGCAACACGTTTGTTTTTTAGAAGTCCGAAATACAATTCGGTTTGTGACGCACCAGATTGTTGCGCGAAAGCATGCGTTGCATTCAGCACAAATAGAAAAAAGAAAGACAAAGAAATAAAAGCGTGTTTCATGAGCACACAAATTTTGTTCATTCTTAACTAAAATTGAACCGAAATAAATGAAGTTAGTAACTTTCCAATGTCGAAGTCCTAACTTTGAACCGCAATGAAATCTTTTAAGCTAGCATCTTTCTTGGCTTTTCGCATGCTTCGAGCAAGTGACAAGGGGCGTATTTCCAAGCCCATTGTTCGCATTGCGATGTGGGGTGTAGCAATTGGCATTGCGCTTATGATACTCTCTTTGGCTGTGGTGAAGGGTTTTCAAGCAGAGGTTCGACAAAAAGTAATTGGATTCGGGGGACACTTTCAGATTGTTTCGAATGGAGACAATGCTGCGCAGGAATCCGTTCCATTGCTTTACGATAAAAAATTAATCGAAGACTTAAAGCAAATTTCTGGAATTAAAAACGTAAGTGTTTACGCTCAAAAACCTGCCATTGTTGAGTCGAAGGCAGGATTATCCGGAGTTATTGCGAAAGGTATTGAAGAAAAATACGACACCACTTTCTTGCACAGCGTCCTCACGCAAGGAAGAGTCATGAAACTGACATACAACCCAGACACACTTCCTGAAGCCGAAATAGTTTTGTCTGAATACATTGCTAACCGTTTATCCCTGCAATTGGGTCAGAAGATGAGTTTATATATCGTGAACACGCAAGACGATATTCAACAACAAAATTTCACGCTTGTTGGAACCTACAAGACAGACCTGGAAGAGTATGATGAAAAATTCATTTTCGTTCACCTCGCCTATCTTCAACAATTCGGCGGTTGGGGACTTCAAGGTCAAATCGTTGTTGATACTGCTTCCGTCCCACTTCTTACCTTTATTAATCCTGTTGGTTTTGGTAACAACGGTGAATTCGAGCAGCATTGGCTCGATGGGAAACCCGCAAAAGATCCCATCTATTACTTGGACCTTATTGACACCACGTTCGGATTAATTACAACAGCCCCATTTCAAATACCCGACACGACCTATGTTCATTTGAAATTTCCGCCGCATGGCGAGAATGAATTCGTTACACCGCGCTGGACCTACTCGAATCTCCGCGGTAGCGAAGTGAATTATATTGGTGGGTATGAAGTTCAAGTTGAAAATTACGAGGCGCTCGAAAAAGTAAGGGATCCTTTGTGGGAAGCAGTGCCGTACGATTTATTCGTGATACCCTTAACCGATCGCAATCCGGAAATATTTGCTTGGTTGGAAATGTTAGATGTGAACGTGATCATTATTGTGGTGCTAATGGTGGTTCTCTCTATCGTGAACATGACCTCTGCATTGCTCATTCTTATTCTCGAAAGACAATCATTCATTGGAACATTGAAGTCGATGGGACTTCCGAATCCTATCTTGTTGCGCGTCTTCCTTTGGCATGCAGCACACATCATTGGCAAAGGTGTTATCATTGGAAATCTTCTCGGAATTGGAATCGCATTGTTTCAGAAGTACACAGGCTTCTTCAAATTAGATCCAACGAATTACTATGTTTCTGAAATTCCCATTCTCATGAACCCCATGGAAATTGTCATTCTGAACGCACTCACTCTTTTTGTGTGTGTCTTAGCTATGATTCTTCCATCTTTATATGTTTCTACTTTCCGTCCTGCAGAGTCGATTCGAAAAAATTAAATCTCCTAACCTACCTTCGCATTATGAAGTATCATGAAAACATTCTTGGCACCATTGGCAATACTCCTATGGTGAAACTAAATACCATTGTAAAAGACATTCCAGCTTTGGTCTTAGCTAAAGTTGAAACTTTCAATCCGGGTAACTCCATCAAAGACCGCATGGCTTTGAAGATGATTGAAGATGCTGAAAAAGATGGAAGATTGAAACCAGGGGGAACCATTATTGAAGGAACTTCAGGAAACACAGGAATGGGCTTGGCCATTGCGGCAATCATGAAAGGATACAAGTGCATTTTCACAAGTACCGATAAGCAGAGTAAAGAGAAATTCGATGCCCTTCGTGCGTTAGGCGCAGAAGTAATTGTTTGTCCAACCGATGTAGATCCAGAAGATCCTCGCTCGTACTACAGCGTTTCTTCTCGTCTTGAAAAAGAAACACCAAATTCTTGGAAGCCGAATCAGTACGACAATCCGAGCAATGCTCAAGCTCATTACGAATCAACAGGTCCAGAAATTTGGGATCAAACAGATGGAAAAATCACGCACCTCGTTGTGGGTGTTGGTACAGGCGGAACTATTTCCGGAACAGCACGTTTCTTGAAAGAAAAAAATCCAAATATTCAAGTGCTTGGTATTGATACATACGGATCTGTTTTCAAGAAGTACAAAGAGACGGGGGAGTTCGATAAAAATGAAATCTACGCATACGTTACAGAAGGTATTGGTGAAGATTTCCTTCCCGAAAATGTCGACTTCAATTTAATTGATCATTTCGAAAAAGTAACCGACAAAGACGCTGCTATTTACACGCGTAAAGTTGCAAAAGAGGAAGGCATCTTCGCTGGAAACAGCGCTGGATCTGCTATGGCTGGAATCATGCAAATGAAAGATCGCTTCAAAGAAGGAGATGTGGTAGTGGTTATTTTCCACGATCACGGGACTCGCTACTTGGGCAAGATGTTCAACGACGATTGGATGAAATCGAAAGGTTGGTTGTAAGAGCTTTCAGCTCTTACTTCGCATGAGATTTAATGACGTTTGAAATTATTTCAACGCATTGCATAATCTCTGCTTCTGTGATACACAATGGCGGAGCAAAACGAATAATATTTCCGTGAGTAGGCTTCGCTAGTAATCCGTTCTTAGCAAGATCTACACAGATGTCCCAAGCCGCATGGCTATCTTCGTGATCGTCAATAACAACCGCATTCAACAATCCTTTTCCGCGAACAAGCGTAACCAAAGAAACCTCGCTTTGAAGCTTTCTCATTTCGCTTCTGAATAATTCTCCTAAGCGCTCTGAATTTTCCGCCATGTTCTCGTCGCGAAGAACTTCCAAAGCAGCAGTAGCAACAGCACAAGCCAACGGATTTCCACCGTAAGTGCTTCCGTGTTCGCCTGGCTTAATCGTTAGCATTACTTCATTGCTGGATAGAACTGCACTCACCGGCAATACCCCACCTGAAAGCGCCTTTCCTAAAACCAAAATATCTGGCTTCACATTTTCGTGATCACACGCCAACATTCTTCCTGTGCGTGCTAATCCGGTTTGAACCTCATCTGCAATCATCAACACATTGTACTTCGTGCACAAGGCGCGAACTCCAGCCAAATATCCTTCATGCGGAACAACTACCCCTGCTTCCCCTTGAATAGGTTCAAACATAAATCCAGCAATGTTTGGATCGCTCGACAAACATGCTTCCAATGCATTTAAATCATTGTATGGTATAGACAAGAAGCCCGGCATATACGGACCGAAACCTGCATAGCTACTTGGGTCTTGCGATGTAGAAATAGCAGCAAGCGTTCTTCCCCAAAAATTTCCTTCCACAAAAACGATTTTCGCTTGATTGTCTGCTATGCCTTTCACTTTATATCCCCACTTACGCGCCAACTTCACTGCGGTCTCTCCGCCCTCAACACCCGTATTCATTGGAAGAACCTTTTCATAACCGAAATATTCGGTAATGAACTTTTCATACGTCCCCAATTCGCTGTTATAAAACGCTCGAGAAGTGAGTGTCACTTTCTCGGCTTGGTCTTTCAATGCTTGAATGATCTTCGGATGACAATGACCTTGGTTTACTGCAGAATAAGCCGAAAGAAAATCGAAATACTCCTTTCCTTCCAAATCCCACACCTTCACGCCATTTCCTTTCGCTATTACAACCGGAATCGGGTGATAATTGTGCGCTCCATAATTGTCTTCCAAATCCATGGCTTGCGCCGAAGTAAGGTTCGTGTTCATCTCAGTTAATTTTCAGCGAATTTAGAATGGGAATGTTGTATTTTTGCAATCCAAAATATTTATTATGTCAGGAAATCGCACATTTACGATGATTAAGCCAGATGCAACAGCTGCTGGTAACACAGGAAAAATCATTGACAAAATCATTGAATCAGGATTCTCTATCCGTGCAATGAAATTAACTCAACTTACCAAAGAAGATGCTTCTCGTTTCTACGAGGTTCACAAAGAGCGTCCTTTCTACGGAGAATTAGTAGAATACATGACTAGCGGACCTATCGTGGCGGCTATTCTTGAAAAAGATAACGCTGTTGAAAGCTTCAGAACACTTATTGGTGCTACTGACCCTTCAAAAGCAGATGAGGGAACTATCCGTCGCATGTTTGCTACAAGCATTGCTGCGAATGCCGTTCACGGTTCAGATAGCGACGAGAATGCAGCCATCGAAGGTTCATTCTTCTTCTCTAAGCGCGAGCAAGTTTAAGTTTTTAAATAAAAACTGAAAAAACATCGGGAGCTCGCTTTAATTAGCAGCTCCCGATTTATTTTTGTACCCTAATCAATCAAGACATGAATAAAATCAAAGTAGCCAATCCGATTGTTGAAATGGATGGCGATGAAATGACTCGCATCATTTGGAAATACATCAAAGACAAATTAATTCTTCCATACGTAGAACTTGATATTAAATATTTCGATTTAGGAATTGAAAATCGTGATGCTACTGAAGACCGCGTAACTGTTGAGTCTGCAGAAGCTACATTGAAATACAACGTTGCCGTTAAATGCGCAACCATCACTCCTGATGAAGCACGTGTTCAAGAATTCGGTTTGAAGAAAATGTGGAAGTCACCCAACGGAACCATTCGCAATATTGTAGGTGGAACCGTTTTCCGTGAGCCAATCATTTGCAACAACATTCCTAAGTTGGTACCAGGATGGACGAAGCCAA